>JAOUBJ010000012.1 GCA_029860345.1 Candidatus Zixiibacteriota bacterium
AGGCGGTGATAATGACGGAGGATGCGCAGACCTTTGTTCTTTCACTTGATGACAGTTTGGTCTATTGGTGTTTGCGCGAGGTGGCGCCGACTTTTGCTGTTTTCAAACAAGGGAAGTACCATGACACCCTCTGGCTTTCATCCAGCCACCAATAAACAATACCGACAAAGAGACGCCGTAACACCCATGGTCGGATTGTTGCACCAGGGCTGACACCGTATGTTGTCCAAATGGTGACCGTTTCCGGCGTTGCGCCCTGGTAGAAAATGGAGTGGCCGTATCCATATTATTCTTGTCAAGCGGTCCATTATTGTGTTATCTTCACAGAAATGAAGGAAACCAACATGGAGCCTTATATGAACGAAGCAAAAGAGTTTAGTTTTGGCGATTCCTCCGTCGCACACGGCTACGACAGCAGGCTGGTACCGATTCTCTTCGTGCCCTGGGCGGATCGCCTGATCGAGGAAAACCAACCGTGGGCAGGCCGAAGCGTTCTGGACCTGGCCACAGGAACCGGTGTGGTGGCGCAACGACTTTCGGAACATGTAGGTCCCGACGGCGAAGTGTTCGGGGTGGACATCAACGGCGAGATGCTTTCCTTAGCTCAGAAACGATGCGCCGGTTCAACACCGGCTGTTGAGTTTATTGAATGTTCCGCCCATCCTTTGGAACTCACCAGCGACTCGCTTGACTTCGTCGTCTGTCAACAGGGGTTCCAGTTTTTTCCGGACCGAGGCGCCGCCGTTGGGGAAATCTACAGGGTCCTGCGTGGGGGGGGAGAAGTCGTCGCTACAACCTGGCGCCCGGTGGCGGAGTGTCAGTTTTTCGGAGCCATTTGCAGAGCGCTGGAGGACATCAGGGAGCCTGCGATAGCCGACATGATGCGTATACCCTTTGATGTCATGCCGGGATCGGAACTGCCCCCTCACTTCGAGTCGGCTGGATTCGTAAATGTGCAGCTTGACCGACAAGAGATGGATTTGGTTCTCGACGGCGGAATTGCCCAGGCGATAAAAGTATCTTACTCCACACCGATTGGACCGAAACTCAAGGAACTGCCCGATGAACGACAGAACCAATTCCGAGAGACGTTTACCGGTCTTCTAAATGAGCTGAGTCCGGATGGAATTACAATGGGGCGTATGGTGTCCAATGTGGTTACGGCTGAGAAGCCGACACAACGTTCCTAAGTGACGGCGTCTGTAACCAAACATCCCGGAGGAAGTATGAGAGTGAATGATGAACCAGTTGTGGTAGAACAGACGTTTAACGCGACCGTTGACACCGTGTGGAAAGCAATTACCGAGATCGACCTGATGCGGCAGTGGTACTTTGAGAATATCCCGGTCTTCAAAGCCGAAGTGGGTTTTGAAACTCAATTCAATGTCACGAGTGAAGGCAGAGATTTCCTGCATATTTGGAGAGTTACTGAAGTGGTGCCGTTGAAAAAGATAGCATACACTTGGAAGTACGATAATTACCAGGGAGATGCCTTCGTTGAATTCGAGTTGTTCGAACAGGAGAACTCTACTAAGCTAAGGCTGACAGTCAATGTGCTGGAGAGCTTTTCTGAGGATGTTCCTGAATTCACAAGAGAGAGCTGCATCGGCGGTTGGGAGTATTTTATTGGTCAACGCCTGAAGGAGTACCTGGAGCCGTCCAAGTGAATGGCGTGTGTCAAGATGTTCTGCATCTGAAATTCAATCATTCCCTAAGCCGGACATAAAGTTGTTCAAGTTCCGCGTTTGACTATCATGCCATCGTTGATGGTAACCTCTGCCATGTAACCCACCCATTCAGGCCGGGACGTCATCCGTCGATCTCAAGGATGAGTTTGCCATAAGCCAACGTGACACTCTTGCCGGTCATCTATCCACGTTCTATGAAAGTGTACAGCGATCAAAGGTTTTGGTTACGACCGAATTGACATTGCGTTGACGAGACTGTATACTTTGTCCAAGTAATACCAAAAGAACAGCCCTAAAACTGTGTTTCCCAGAGGAGGAGTAGCCATGGGATCGAATCGCAGAATCGCTTTGAGGGTGATCTTCACCTTTTGCGTCATCAGCATCGGGTATGGAACGGTACGTGGTGTCCATCAAAGCTCTGGTGCGCACGCGAAGCTGGACCAGAGCATACAAATCAGTAGTCCGGCGACGCTGGATACAGACAGGATGACTCTCACCGGGTATCCCGAGTTGCAGAAGAACGTCCAGCTGCAGCGTGGGACACCGAACTTGTTCCGACTGAGCGCTGAAACATTTGATATACTACCCGGTGGACACCTTAAGGTGGTTGGTTCTCGTCCACTTTTGATCCAAGCGAACTCCATCAGTATTGGTGGCATCCTTGATGCTTCGGGTCAAGCTGGCGCCCCCGGACTTGAGGGACAAGGATCTAGAGCAGGCGGCAACGGTGGAAATGGGATTAGTGGAGGCGCCGACGGTGGTGATGGGGGAGTCGACGGCCAAGGCGGAACGGGCGGTGACGGTTCTACAGACCCTTGCGGGGGAGGTGGCAGCGGTTCCTCCGGGGCCAAGCCGCCGGGAGCCACCGGAGTCGGCGGTGGCGGTGGCGGTGGCGGGGGTGGCGCTGGTGTCCTTGCGGACGGTGGAGACGGAGCCGGCGGAGACCTGAATGGAACAGGCGGCGGCGGCGGCGGTGGCGGCGGGTGGCTAAATAGTGGTAATTCCGGCGTCGCTTCTACCGGTGGTACAGGGGGAACGTATATCTGTCCCTGGGTCGTGGGTTCAGGTGGGGCTGGCGGAAACGGTGGATCCCCGATGGGAGGCTCCGGAAATCCCGGACATAACTTCCTCGTGGCTGGTGGAGGCGGCGGCGGTGGGGGTGGCGCCGGCGGATGCGGGAATACGGATGGTGGCAATGGCGGAAGTGGCGGTTCAGGCTGGCCGTATGGATACGCAAGCGGCGGTGGTGGCGGCGGCGGAGGTGGCTATAAGAATAGTTGTTCTAAGGCGTCGACTCCATTCGGGAATGGATTTGCCGGTAACGGTGGCAACGGCACCGGTGCGGGATTTCAAGATGGAAAAGTGAGCGGGAGTAGCGGCGGCGGCGGTGGCGGCGGAAGCGACGCTGGTGTCGGCGGCGGTGGTGGTGGTGGCGGCGGTGTTGTCTTCTTGGTCGCACCAAACGAGATATCGATCGAAGGTCAGGGAATGATCCTGGCCAATGGTGGCGAGGGCGGACAAGGAATCGAGAACGCTGGATCAGGTGGGTCCGGCGGCGGCGGTCTGATTTGCCTTGTCGGTGGCGTGACCAGTAATGTCAGGCCAGGTGTAAACGTCCAGTGTGAATCGCCTTGTTTGGAAGACTATGCCCAGGGGCAAGTAGTAGTCGGGACATTTGGTGAATTGGCTCTGCCGCGAGATTGTGATGGCTGCAATTCAGGTGTGCCGCTGGTACCCTCACTCTCTGTCTGGAGCTTCGTTACCCTGATTCTCGTGTTGTCCATCCTGGCTATTATGTTCATGAGGAGGCGTTGCGTGATCGGTTAGTCCGGCCAACCCGACGACCGTCAGGCGAGTCGCCTGACAGCACCAACACTGCGACGCAGGTCACCTGACGGCTTCTGGAGTTTGTCAACCCGCCCCGCCCCGGCGGGGCACGTTGAAGAAGTCCCGCTTGGCGTCATTGCGAGCGATCCCCGTCGCAGGCGGGGCGGAGAAGCGCGGCAATCTCATACCGTGTGCCGCCCAACGAATTGAGATTGCCACGGTACGTCCGCCGCGGCGGACACCTCGCAATGACGAGTCCGTGGGTTTATCAACAAGCCCGGCGGGGTTGGGCCACCCAGTTCCGGTGATTGTGTTTAGACCCTCAGAAAAGGACTTATAATGGCCGAAAAAGATGCTTCAGCGGACGTGGGAGCGGTGCATCGCCACGCTAGTTCGTTCACCATCAGTAGAGCGATTCGGAGATGAAGGGCGTTGTTGTCTATTTCAATGATGAAGAAGAGTACGGGTTCATACGCTCGAAGGACCTTGACAGGGATGCTCATGTCCATATCAACTCGATACGAGGCAAGTTGCCTCTTTCCGTCGGGCAGAGTGTTGAATTCGAGGTTGAATGGAAGGACAAAGGACCATCTGCCTACAATGTGGTTCCCGGAAGGCATCAGATATCTCCCGTCTTGCTGTACGCCGGCATTGCATCACTGACCATCCTGATCGCTACGGTAGGGCTGACTTTCCGCGGTTGGAGCGAACTACTTGCGTACTTGCTGTCGATCAATGTTGTCACATTCATACTGTACGGTTATGACAAATATATCGCCGGTAGGGCCGGTCTCAGAGTTCCGGAGATCGTTCTGTATTTACTCGCATTCCTTGGAGGTAGCCCAGCAGTACTTGCCGGGCAGAGGATATTTCGACACAAAACTATTAAGCGATCTTTTCAGTTTGTTTACTGGACTATAGTCGTACTCCAGGTAGCTGTTCTCATCTATAGTTTAACAAGAGGAGTCTCGAACCAATAGATACACTGATCACGAGGTGCGCGGCTCACGGACTGTTTGGGATGATTGCCGGGTGCGCCAGAACTCGCCCCGGGATAGTAGACATTCTGATAGCGTCCTGAAGATTCTCTTCTCTACTCCTTCCCGTAGATGTGCTTGCCGATGCGTCGGACGCGGTCCATGTCCTCGTCGTTAAGGGGCCCTGCGTTTAGCACCTTGAGGTTGTCCTCCATCTGCGCTGCGGTGGAGGGGCCGGTGACACAGACGTTCACGTCGGGATGGGAGAGAACGAAGCGGTAGCAGTCGGCAGCGGTCAACGGGTGATGGCCGGCCGGCATGAGTTTGGGTTTGAGCAGCTTGCGCCAGCAGGTGGCGGTGAAGATCACGATCCCCGGACGGTCTTCCCGTGGCAGGTGTGGAAAGACATCATGCTCGGCCCCTGTGTGCACGGCGTTATAGCGAACGTGAAAAAAGTCCGCCGGTGCCTTCGCCTCTCCGCTGGCGACCCTGCCGAAGAGAGGCCGCTTGTGGCTGGACATGCCCACGAAGCGTACTTTGCCGTTGTCTCTGAGTCGGTCTACTCGGTCGGTGAGCCTTTGGCTCAGGGGCGGTCGCAGGTCTTGTAACAGTAGATCAACCCAGTCGAGTTTGAGCTTCTTCAACCAGCGCTCGACGAAGCTCTCCAGACGGAGCCCCCCGAAACCGCCGAGATACGGCCGAGCCAGCACGATACACAGCTCATCACGATGGCTGGCGGACAGGTTGCGGGTGGCCTCCACCATGTTGCTCAGGTTGAGCATGGGGGAAACGTAGAAGTAGTTGACGCCGTACTCGTGAAACGCCTTCTCGATGGCGGCGGCGGGTACGCCATAGCCTGAGGCTAACCCGATCCGGCTGACCATCAGTCCTGTCCTGCCTAAGGGAACTCGCTGTTTGAAGTCCATTGGCGTCCTTTCGTTCGTCATGTCGGGTGCCTCAGGGCTTGTCCTGGGTTTGGATGAATACCTGAGTTGAACAAATATGTACTCATATCCCACTCCTGTCTATCGAAATATTATCAATTGTGATTTTTCACGGAGATTATCCGCATGAGGATTGTTGACAAGGTCTCTATGTTGGATTGAGGTGGGTCTTGCATACTCTAGCCAGCGGATTCGTGAGACGCGCCACCCATGTCCGACTACAGGCGCTGTCAAGCGACTCGCCTGACGGCTTTTTAGTAGCAATGCAGGTGTCGGGCGAGGTGGCCCAACACCACCTGTATCGCGTGTTGGGTCACAACCCCCGCATTCTGCGGGGCCCAAGACCCGACACAACTTAAGAACGACGACAGGTGGAGCTTCTTCAACATTCCCCAACTGAACGGGCCACCGGTGAAACTACAAAAAGGAAATTGCCGTAGTACCAACTATTGATTAGATTTCAACACTTTTTGACCAGGTTGTCTGAAGATGTACACTCGATAGGTTGTGGATGCCAATTGTCACTGAATCTCCGGAGTTCCAATGAAAGTTCGTTCACTCACTCGCCTGCTTGTCACAGTCATGTTTGTCGTGGTAGCTGTTTCTTCCGCTGGGGCCCAGGACAAACAAACTACATCACAAAAAAAGCGAAAAGAAATGACCGCCGTTCGTGTGCCGAACGGGTCGATTGATATTGACGGTCGTTTGGATGATGCTGCCTGGAAGCAGGCCAAGTTTGTTGCCGATTTTTTGCAGGTGCTTCCCGTTGAGTATGGTGAGCCGTCCAACGCTACCGAAGTGGCTATCGTTTATGATGACGAGGCAGTGTACATCGGAGCCAGGATGTATGTTGACGATCCTGAGAATCTCAGAAAGGACCTCTCGCGCCGAGATGATCGCGGGTTGGGGGAACAGATAATCATCACACTCGATACATACCTTGACCGGCGGACATCATACGGCTTTGGCGTGACAACCGCCGGAGTGCGGTTTGATCGGTACAGTTCGGACGATACTCAGCACTCGGATTTTTCGTGGGACGCGGTCTGGGAGGTGCGGACATCGGTTGACGACAAAAGCTGGCTTGCCGAATTCAGGATACCAATATCGCAATTGCGGTTTAACAATACCGATGTGCAGACATGGGGGATCAATATCAACCGCTGGATTCCATATACTACGGAGGATGTTTTCTGGGTGCCGGTTCTGCCCAGTGAGACTGGGTGGGCTTCTCGTTTTGGTAATCTGGTTGGAATCGAGGGTATAAAACCTTCCCGTCGGTTGGAACTCATGCCGTATGCGGCTTCCGATGGACAATTCACGAACAACTATTCTCCCGGTGATCCGTATGACGACGGCTCGGTATTTAAGGGTCGACTCGGTGGTGATCTCAAAATGGGTCTGGGTCCGAACCTCACTCTTGACGCTACTTTTAATCCCGATTTTGGGCAGGTTGAAGCTGACCCGGCAGTGGTGAATCTTTCGGCGTATGAGACCTTCTTTGCAGAAAAAAGGCCGTTCTTTACCGAAGGAAGCGATCTGTTTTCTGCAATCGGTCCGAACTGGTTTTATTCCCGAAGGATAGGCGCCCGCCCGCACGGAGAAGCGGATGGCGATTTTGTGAAGTATCCCAGTAATACGACCATTCTGGGTGCGGCCAAAGTGACCGGGCGGCTTAAGTCCGGAACTTCTATTGGCGGTTTGATTGCTGTGACGGATGCAGAAGAAGCGGAAGTGCACAATTTGTATAGTGAAGATACCACTTATAATGTGGATTCGACAATTGCAGGTATCGACACCAGCTTTGCGGAAACTCACTCAACCAAAGTCGAGCCAAGAACAATCCATGGCGTGATCAGAGTCAAGAAGGACCTTGGTGAAGGCGGTTCTACAGCCGGGTTGATTTTGACCGGCCTGGCTCGTGATATGGACGATGCCGATCCACTGGCTGAGCTTTTGACCAAACAGGCATTTTCGGGGGGGCTTGACTGGCTACTACAGTTTAAGGACCGAACCTATGCTCTCTATGGCAACGCCGGGTTTAGTACAATCCGCGGATCTAAGAACGCGATCCTGGGCAGGCAGTTGAACAGCGCTCATTATTTTCAGCGGCCGGACGCAGATCATGTCGAAGTTGGCTATGATCGAGAGTCCCTTACCGGTTCAATCTTCAGTCTTGGATTCGAGAAGAACGGAGGTGAGCATTGGCTGTGGGAAATCGGTGCAGCAGTCGAGTCGCCCGATCTCGACTTGAATGATGCCGGTATTCTGAATGCTGCCGATGATATAGACTCGTGGGCGGAACTTACCTACCGGGAGACGCGGCCGGGTAAGTATTTCAGAAACTACCGAATCGAACTGAATGGAAACAGTGGATGGAACTTTGACAAGGTCAGGCAATGGTCCAGCCTGCGTGCATCTTTTAACGGCCAATGGCTCAACTACTGGATGACCGAAGCATCGTACAGTTATAATTTCGGTGGCCTGGATGACGCCATGACTCGCGGCGGTCCCCTGGCCGGTTCCCCCGACAGTTGGTCGTTGTCTGGTTTTGTTGCCAACAACTTCAACGCCGTGACCACTTATAATATCAACGGCTGGTACGCGCGCAATGAACTGGGTGGATATGGTTGGAGAGTAGGCGGTCAACTGTCGTCGCGGATAGGTGATCGGATAAGGCTATCAATGTCGCCCTCCTACGAAGTAGTCGACTCCAAAAGGCAGTTTATCGGAACGGCGTGGAACAACTTGAACAGTCAGACCGACTATGTGTTTTCCAATCTGAAGCAAAGTCAACTGGTCATGCATGTGCGCGGCAGCTATTTCTTTGGTCCCAATCTGTCCCTTGAACTTTACGCCCAGCCGTTTGCCTCAAGTGGACATTACTACAACTATGGCACTCTCAGAGAGCCGGGCAGCAAGTATCTTGACTCCCGGAATCCGTCTGATGACAACGATCCTTATGATGCCTTCCCGACCGATGATGATTATGGCGGTCGTTCGTTCAGAAGCAGTATGGTTTTGCGCTGGGAGTTTTCACCGGGAAGCACCGCCTATTTTGTCTGGCAGAGAAGTATGACCGATAGTATCGATCCCGGTCGGTTGGTTCGCGCCGGGTCGCTCTTTGATGGTTTTTCCGGCGACGGAGTTGACATGGTGGCGGTCAAGATTTCTTACTGGATACCAATGTCGTAGAGACCGGGGTGCACGGTTTGCGGGTGCCCCAGGGCTTGCCCTGGGATTAGATGAAGCCCCCGAGCCAGACAAAAAGCTGTCCATAGTCTTCGCCTGACTATCATATACCTCATCCTCCGCTCAGCTTCATGCCGAACAGGGGTCGGATCCACTTCAATCTGCGGAGGATGAACTCGTAAACCAACAGGCAAACGCCGAAAGTTCCTATCAGCAGAATTCCCAGTTTCAGAATTGCCGGCAGAGAAAGCGGGACGAGATAGTACGAGATGGCATACTGTATGGGGAAATGGATTATATAAACAGGGTAGACAGCCTTGCTGAAATAGGTGAGTGTGTTGGACGGCTTGTTGAGGTATGCCGAAGCAAACCCGAGAAGAGCTAGCATCCAGCACATAGACTCGAAAGCGACCAGGTAACTGGGAACGCCTTCGAACGTGTATGCAAACAGCCGGATCCCGAAAACGACTGAAGCCATCACCAGGCTGCTCCAGCGAGTCCTCTTCACCGCTGACCAGAAGACATCCCCCAGCGACACGAAAGCGTATCCCGTAACGAAGCAAACTGCGCCTAGGAAGTGTCCGTGGGGTGTTGGGTAGAGGGCAAAGTGCTCAGGATTCAGTATCCATGCCTCCAGCATGAGAGGGAGAGCAGCAGCGTAGATCATCCATGGCCTTCGGAGCCATCTCGACATAAAGCGAAGTATGACGTTATCCGGATACTCCTTCAGAGCCCACTGAATCCCTATGAAATATGTAACGTAACAGAGAATGTTTATTAGAAACCACAGATGCCCGGCGTTGGGCTCGTAGCCGGTCTCCATATCGTAGTAGCTTCGCAGTACATAAGTGGTGATAGGGCAGATGAAGAAGATGCCAAAGATAAGGGGAATCGCGATCCTAACAGATCGATCCACAAGAAACTGCCACCAACTGCGGCGCTCCATGGCAAAACGAGCACCCATGCCGGAGACCATGAAGAGAATCGGAATGCGCCACACGTTGAGCATGGACATGGGGACCCAAAGCCATGTCAGTGTTTGGTCGTTCTGGATAAAGTTGATACTCTTCGCCCAGGGTTGGAAACTGATTACAATATGATAGACAATGAGCAAACCCAAAGCCACGGTCCGGAGCCAGTCTATGTCGTACCGTCGCTGGGGAGAAATGTTGGTTGTGTTGTCGTGATGCAACTGCTGATCCTTTGTCGCCGCCGGCCTTAATCTTCTATCCAAGAATGTTCTGTTGATAAAAAGAAGTCAATCCACTCCTTATTGCAACCTAAACTCATGCGAGTATGCCCCAGGGTTTGCCCTCAGATCCGAGGAGTCGCCAAGCTGGTCAAAGAGTTCTCTTTGTTCCACTCATGTTTATGTATTCATCTCAGACAAAAGTAGCTATATCGTCCAGCGGTTTCTTGCCGATGTCCGGAACGGTGGCGCCATCTTTGGGATAGCCGGCCACGACCATCAGGAAAGGTGTCTCGGTTTCGGGGCGGCCAAGCAGGTCCCTGAGAAAGGCCATCGGGCTGGGAGTGTGGGTGAGAGTAGCCAGGCCCGCGTTGTGCAGCGCCGTAATCAGAATCCCGGTAGCAATTCCCACCGAAGGTGTCTGGTAGTAGTTCCTGACCTTGTTTCCCTCTTTGTCAAAAGTATGACGGACGCTGAATACAACGATCAGATAAGGCGCGTCTTCGATATACGATTTATCGTCATCGGTGCCAAGCGGCGCCAGGGCATCAAGCCAGGACTGGGGGGCACGGCGAGTGTAGAAGTCTTTCTCGACAATTTCTGCAGCTTCACGAATCTCTTTCTTCATCTCAGGAGTCGACACGATGACAAAATGCCACGGCTGCATATTGGCGCCACTGGGCGCAGTTCCAGCGGCACGGACAGAGTTTTCGATGATCTCCCGCGGTACGGCTCGACCAGAAAACTGTCTGACTGTGCGGCGTCTTTTTACGTTCTCGTAAAACTCTTGGGAGCGGCTAAGCATCTCATCTTCGGGGTACTCGATATATTCACTCAGCGGCACGAACGGGTATTTCTTCATACGAATTCCTATGAGTGTTCTTTTGGTTTAAGAAAGGTCAATGCACCCGGTAAATCAATGGTGGAGTTACGAGGATCAAACAGGCGCGGCTTGGTTAACGCTCATATTCACGTTGTGGTAGTGGGAGTTTCTCCACGTGCTGTTTCGGTGCTTACCAAACCAACTGTGGTGAAACGCAGTAGACTAGCGGTCAGATGCAACGCACTGGTAGGTTTCGTTACTGTGTTCCGAAGGCACACGACACATTCCTTCGAGTGCACTTTTTCGACATATCTATGGACCAGTGGGGTCGTCGGGAATGGTAGCCTCGGTGCCAGCGGGTTTGGGAGTAGGAGTGCCCGTGGCCACAGTGGTTTGTTCCCCGGCCGCCGTCAACGTGCGGCTGATCTTGCTGCTCTTTCTGAAGTACCAATAAGAGCCAGCACCACAAATCAGGCTAACCGCTGCAAGAATGTACCTTATCCAGTCTGCGTCCATAATTATTATTCCCGGTCAGGTGTCATTTTTTCGGGACCACTTTGAACTGGTCTTAACATAGTTATCGGCATACCTCTGAACTAATTCACGGTTGAGTTTTCCGGATGTTCACAGTATTCAACCACACTCTGAATTGTCCACTGTCTAATAATCAGCTAGTCAAGCCCGAGCCAGGACTAGGTTGAGTTTGCGTTCGAGCCTCCGGAAAGTTCTCCAGCCAAGGTAGAGGCCGAGAATTGAAGCCAGCGCTCCAACCACTTGTACAACATCACGAAACATGTCTCCGGTGTCTTTCCACGGAAACGGATCAGGGGGAGGCGGTGGCGTAGGCGGTTCACCTTCCTGCCTAAACCCCGCGATTGTCTTTTTCAGATTTGCCAAGTCAGTTTTGTCCAAGGGAAATTCCGTGTAGCAAGCATAATGGTTCGAGTCCGTGTTGACGAGCGTGTCTTTGGGGAAACCAACAGTGATTACAAACCACTCACCGCCATCCGGTAGATTCTCTAGCTGACGGAAGGCCTCTGATACTGGTGGCATCTTTTTCCATAACGACTCCTCAGCACCAATGTCAGCTATTCCATCGCTTATCAGCATAAGTACATTCTTCTTATCCAGGTTTGTTTTGCTCCGAGGTAAAAAGCCATCTACGATTGCACAGTAGGTAGCGCACCTGAAGATCGTATATTTGGAGAGGTCGCCAAAGATTCTTCTTTCTTGTCTGTCGTCAAGAATTCGATCCACACTGTCCTTGAGGTCAGCATACAAGGTCGTCTCGTACCCCTCATACATAATCTCGCTAGATAGAACCTTTAGTGGATACATCCCAAAGACGGCAACAAACACATAATCTCCCTTTTTGAGTGGAAGATACATCGTCGGTTTTACAGCTTGATCCAAATAGTCCTCTACGCCGTATTCAGTAATTGTCTCGGACACATCGATAAGCACGTAAACGGCAATCGTGTCAGTTTCCTTGGAGAAGGTGCCTGTGGAGCATAGAAGTACCAGCAAACACATGGCCAAAACTATATTGAACCCTTTTCTCAACTACAACACCCCTGCAAAAAGTGTTAAAATCCGATTCTTGACTGCATCATAAGCTTTTCTCCCCGGTGTGTCAAGCGATTCATAGACACTACAGTGTATCTTAATGTGCGTAAATCGGAGGAACACCAATGTTCGTCGGACGCGGGTGGTGTTGGGCGACCCCACCCGACACCTGCCATCCGACCCACTGGCTGTCGGGCGAGTCACCTGACAGCACCTGCGGCGCAGAGGCTTTGTCAGCAGGCCGCTGGGGTTGGATGTACCATTGCACTAAACGAATATCCGTCCTTGTCTCGCATCTGTCTATCATGTCATTGTGATTCGTAAAACTTGTCTGGTGACCCACCAAGCACAAGCGGGGGTGGGCCAGTGACCGATCAGACGCTATGAACGCAGGTCTCTGGCGCAGCCCAGGTGGGCAGCGAACCAGAAGTTCTCTCCCAACTCAAGGCCCAATAACACCCAGTGTAATTCGATCGACTGTGCGTAAAACCTCGCTCTCGGCAAATACTCTTCCAGGCTGGGATAAGAGTTTTTCATCTTGCTTACGAAACTCTCGCCGTAACTGTTTATCAAGGTGCCTAAATCTGAGGCCGGGTCCCCAATTCCGGCGACGCCGAAATCGATCACGCCCGTCACCTTGCAGCTTTGACTGTCTATCAGAATGTGGTATGGTCTAAGATCGCCGTGAATCAAACTCGGGTTGTACTCGAACGACTGAGGATTCTCAAGCATACTGTTGAGCAGATGTTCGGCCCAGTTCACCTGGTGTTTCCAGAGCAGCGGGTAGACTGTTTCTTTCACTCTGCTGTGAATATCCAGCCATCTCTGGCGGGTTACCGGCGCCAGCGTGGGTGGCGGTTTCTCTTTTGCCCCAGAAATATCAATGGTATGCAGGCTGAAAAGGAACTTACCCAGTTCTTCTGAGATTTGCTTCTTGGTGCTCTCCTTCAAAGCCATGATTCTCTCTTGTAAAAGCGGCTCACCATCGAGGAAGGGGTAGACAACACACTCTTCATCATGGTATAGGGGTGTTGGGACATTCACTGAGACATGGGACCGAATAAGGTCGAGGATTCTCGATTCGACTTTCAGAGTTTTGGCATATTCCTTTTTCTTGGCAAATCTAAAGACGTACAATCCATTGACGATTACGACATCGTTCACCAATCCATCGTTGTTTATCTCAAACCGTTCGACTTCCAGGTCCGGCATGATACTCCGGACCCGTTGTTGGAGAATCTCCGATCTGTTTGACAATTCGTTCTCCTTTGTAACCGTTCAGTGGGCTCGAATCGAATGGTGCGGGTGGCCCGGGCCAAACAGAAAGTAATCCCAGTCCCGCACCCGTAAATCATGCCATCATGTTTCGTAACTCTTGCCCGGAGACCCGCTCCGCCGCAAGCAGATGGACCACCCGTCTGCTGTCGCTCACCTATCCCGGCCGCAGCAGTTTTATTGGGGGCCGTAGTGAACGATGGTGCCATCGGAGCCGACCGCGAAGACATCGTCTCCGGCACTACCCCAAACGCTGTGAAGAACTCCCGAGGTACCAGTGCTCATGGAGCTCCACTTGGTTCCGTCATAGTGGAAAATAGTACCTCCAAACCCGACTGCGAAAACATCCTCACCGGAAGTTCCCCATATATCCATAAGATATCCGGTGGACAGCTTGCCCCATTCGTTTCGGATAGTGTACCCATTGTAGTGAAGAACACTGCCACTGGTCGTTGTGACAAAAACGTCGTTCCACTTGGCGCCCCAAACGCCCATGCTCCTGTCAATCCCACTTATTCCTGTCCATTGCTCGCCGTCGTAGTGACGAACGCCGGACCACCCGGCCGCGAAAACAGTGAGTAACGACTGAGACACGGACGGGTGGACATAATCTCGCGAGCTCCAAACCGCGTACAGGTTTTGGGTCGTTTCACTTGTAATCCGACTCCAACCATGTCCATCGAAATGCAGAACGGTGCCGCCGTTGCCGACTGCGTAAACACTGGAAGCCGAGGTGCCGTGGACATCGGCAAGATTCATTGATACTCCGCTGGCCATGGTTGTCCACTCCGTGCCGTCGTAATGAAGTATAATGTTGCCGGGTCCCACGGCGAAAATATTACTGCCGGAACTACCCCATATACTCTCAAGGGCTATTGTCGTTCCGCTATTCATTTCGGACCAGGTCACGCCGTCATAGTGGAGAATTGTGCCACCGTCACCCACCGCATAAACATTGTGCGCCGACGTTCCCCAGACTCCGTTCAGGGAGTTGGTTGACCCTGACACTTGCCGTTTCCACGCGCCCTGGACCGGTTCCGTGGGATTATCGTTGCAGGAAACCACCGTTATCAACAAAACAACCGGCAAAAGAAGCAACGTCGAAAGCTTGAAACTTTTGGATGTCACAGGAAGCTCCATTTTTAGCGATGCGGCGTATCTCTTAGAGGTTAAGCATAGATGTCAGAAATGTCCTTGTCCATCGTATCTTCATGGTCAAGTTACGAAATGAACATAACGAAATCAAGGTAAGCTTTGATTGAGGAGAAGGTCTGTTATCGAAAAGCATATAGACATAGCTGTAACCGGTTTTTTGATTTTTCGCCTTTTCTTCTGCCACATGATTTTGTATTCTAACAGTCAAGCAAAGGTGGAGAGATTAGTCTTGAAGTCGAACAAGACAGCGAGAGTTTGCACAGTTACGCGTTCCTTCAACACCCTGTTGGTATTGATGACAACCGTGCTGTTTACGATTGTCCCCTTACATGCAAAAACGATGATCGACAAAGGCGTAAAGGCGGGTATCAACTTCTCCAATATGTCCGGACACATTGGTCGGGGAGCCGACGCGAGTCCGAAGGTGGGAACTCTCTTCGGAGGTTTCTTGACCCTGCACCTCCACCAAAAACTGGCCATTCAGGCGGAACTGCTGGTCAGCACCAAGGGCTTTCGCAGAGAAGTAGGCATGCAGGTTTTCGGCGGAAGAATTGATTTTATCGAAACGGCCAAACTGACCTACCTGGAAATCCCGATACTCCTGCAGTTGCCTTTTCCCGGTAATAAGGCTGTTCGGCCGAGCCTGTTCGTCGGCCCATCGCTGGGCATTGGTCTCACCGGCAGGAACCAAGGCAGCTATACCGTATCGGGCAACACATCATTGAGTAGCGGCTCATTCGACGGCCACCTCGGCAATCTGAAGAGACTGGATTTCTCAATAGTTGTAGGCGGCGCCCTCGGTTTTGGCGCCCGGCGTTTTACGATAGATGTCCGGTATGCCGCCGGCCTCAACGGCGTGCTGGGGACAACCGGCGAGATGTACTCAGTCCCACGAGGCGAGATTCCGCTTTTTGACCTGGAGAAAGAGCAAGCGTTAGACCTGCGGAATAACACGTTTTCGATTTCGGTAGGACTTCCGCTCGGAAGACGGTAGCAGGAGGTGTCGACCGGTGGCTTGGCACTTTTGTTTACTATCCTCCTCTGTGATTCGAACCGACAACCCGTTGTGCGAACCCTGACTCCGGAAGCACAGATCGTTTGAAAGGAAGCTCCATGACAGTTCGTCTTATGTGCACTATGGTCCTCGGTATCTGTCTTGTATGTATGGGAGGTTGTGCCACCAAAGTGAACATTTTCCCCGAGGAGATCAATGCAAGTCAGGAGAAGACGTTTGTTATGGCGGTCGTTCCTGCAAAAATCGCCGGTGTTACGCTTTCTCCACCTGATTCGTCGGTCGGTGATAACCAGGAGTCAACACCGGATTCCAGCCTTGCAGAAAAAGCGGCACCGCAGGTAATAGCTTTCGACAGTCTGGGCGGGAGCCTGGATTCGAAGAGGAGAATCGTGACAGGGGTTGCCCGGGAAAGCACGTACATTGAAGTAGCCTTCGAAGACATTCTCTTCGTTCAGGTGAATGGGGTTGACCTGGCGGCACGATACGCGTCCCCAGAGGATCTGGTAGTGTCCAGAGATAACGCAATGGAGATGCCGCAGAACCGGATCGACCCTGTTACATCGGCTTACTGGGACGTGGTACATTTCGATAAGCATGGGGGGAAATATGATCCATCAAAAGAACTGCTGGCAGGCACTTCGAAGAGAGGGAGACCGGTTGAGATAGAATTAGATCAGGTACACCATCTTCAGTTCAACATATATGATCTATATAAGAACATGCGCGTTGGTGTGGGTCTAACCGGTCTCGTTGTTTTCTTTCTGGGGGCAAAGAACGTATTTGGCCCCAGGTAGGAACCCGGCCGGGTCTCTCAGGGCATGTGCGGGATTCCATATAACAGTATGGGTGGGCAGGTGAGCATCCATCTCCGGTGAGACCGAATGGTCTTCAATCCCCAGTTCGATGGCACCCTTCAATGTCGAAAGATACGGTAGGTGGATTCTCTCCGTTCACCGTCCGGTCGGGCCGGCGACATCTGTTCTGGGGAACGACCGAGTCTGTCCGCCTGGTTGACCTGACCAATCAGACACATCTGGCCGGATGCATCGACGGCGAGTCCAAGCTGGGGCGGCAGATGATACAACTCAGCCGGTTCTGTTACTGGCGTGACCTGAACCTGTTAACGACCCCTTGTACGATCTTTGGAAAGACGACCGTCCGGGGATCACGAGGGAGTATCCGTTGTGACCAAGTGGCGATCGTCTCTTGACAGTTCAGAACTGTCTCAGGGAGTCTTTTTCTGTTGCCTATCCTGTTTCTTCTGTTGCTTTTGTTGGTCCTTGTTTTTCTTTTGTTTCTGACTTTTTGCCTTGTCTTTCTTACCACCCTTGTCACCCATTGTGTGACTCCTTTCCGTTTTACGTTCTACTTTTTTCGTTTTACGTTTCGCGATCAATTTGGCGCAACTCTCCCAATGATTCATCTTCATGGGAGGTCCAGTTGGTGGTGAATTTAACGCCGATAGCGGTAAAACACAAGTTTGAACCGCCGACTCGAAACGGTCGGTAGGAGCCCGGTTCCATGTGCAGCATGGTGGAGTTGAGGGAGTCGAACAGGTTCTTCCCGGCTGATGCCCATCTTTGCATCGTGCCAATCTCTGCACCAAGTTTCTGTTTTGGCCACTAATTTCTGCAACCAAGAAGGGACCTTCCAACAAAGGCCCCACGTCATAACGGATAGCTATGCTCCCTCGTTTGGTGTTCCCTGGCCGGTTTCGCAGTACTTTTGAAGACTCGTCAGGTAGTACGCCCAGTGAAAGCTGCATGCCCCAACATATTCGGTCTGTTCTCTGAAACCGTAATGAGAAAAGCATACTCTAACACCCTCATCATCCTGGCTCAGCTCAAACAAAACATGAGTTCCGATCCACTCGGTGTGGCCATCAACACATTCCCAACAAACCCTGGTCGGTTCAAGCAGTACTATCTTCATTTGGTTGAAAGCACCGGATGCGAAACGGAATGTTGATACACTGCCGGGCGTTCCCTCTACATCGACGTCTTTAGTCCACCAGCCGGCCAGTCCCTCCTTGTCGGTTAGCGCCGAATAGATTTCTTGCAGGTGCGCACTTATGTGCAAGCAATGGTAAATCTCCTTCAATTCGCAACTCCGACTTCAGGCGACCGGTAGGTTATGCCATCCTCTACGTAGAATTTTATGAGCGCAAGAAGTTCCCCCCAGTGCGCGGAGCATTCCAAGATGGACTTGAGACCTTCAGCGGTTTCCAGGTATCCGTCTTCAAAAAGCGATAGCACCGTGCCATCGTGTTTTGTTTTAAGGTCCAATTGCGCTGTTGTCTTCTCACCCGGACGTCCCCACTCAAAGGCAAACCGCCGTGGTGGATCAATCTCCAGCACGTGGCCCGGTGATTCATGATTGTCCAGGTCGGGCCCCCAGTTTTTCCATTTGAAGTTACACACTCCCCCGGGCCTGGGATCGAGCTCCATCCCGGTGGTAAAGTACTTGTTCCAATGTTCGGAGTCAGTAATGGCTTCAAACACTTTCTCTCTGGGAGCGGCAATGAATATGCTCTTCTCGATCTTATATATGCCCTCCGGCAATTGCAGTTTCTTATTTTCAGACATGGCAAAACTACCTTTCATTAATGGTCAGATACTTGCGGTGTTAATCGCACTGTTGTAAACGATACCGTGCTCCATATAGAATTTCAAGAGGGTCATGGCTTCGCCCCATCCGGAAGCACACTCCAGTATCATAGCGCGGCCTTTCGGTGTGTCTTTGTAACCATCCTCGGAGAGCGTGACTACTGTTCCTTTGTCCGCGATTGTCAGCTCGATGCGGATCGTGGTTTCTCTTCCTTCGCTCCCCCACCGAAAGACAAAGAGCTCCGGCCGGTTCGCTTCGATCACCTTGCCGGGGACTTTCAAAGTGTAGTGGTCGGGACCCCAGTCCTTCCAACTGAATGAACAGACTCCGCCCGGCTGAGGGTCCAACTCCATACCGGTCGTAAAGAACTCATCCCAACTCTTGGCGCTCGTAATAGTGTCGTACACCTTTTCGGGTGAAGCGGCGATGAAAGTTCTCTGTTTGATTTTGCAGTCAAGTAGTTCCGTCATGTTACTCTCCTTTATCGCGAGAAGGTATTGGATCGATCGTTGTAGTCGTGGCTTCTGTTCGCTCTTCATTGGCATATACTTTTGCCCGACTCCAATCAGGTCCCTCTTCGAGCATTGTTTTCAGGCGTGCTGCAAACTTGGACCACCCGATGAAGTAGTCTTCGTTGTCGCGATCGGGAGCAAATCCACTTTGGACAATCGTCACGCGCGTCTTTCCACCCGATCCGCCGAGAGTCCAGGTTGCGATTGTCTCCGGCTCACCTTCCCATTGCCAAGAGTAGGCGAGCTTCGCGTCGGGTACAATCTCCAGTATCTTGATCGGTCCCATTCCCCAGCCAAAGTCGATTTTGCCGCCGGGTTTGGGATCGATTGCGCCTTTGCTACCTATCCAGCGCTCCATCTGAGTCGCATCGGTGAGCGCGCGGAACACCATTGACGGTACCGCGTCGATTTCGACAGAGACACGAACGTCGCCCTTTTGAACCTGCGAATAATCGAGAAGTTGATAGGCTCGGCCTCTCTCCAGCCAGTGTCGTAATCCTTCCAGCGCGTGCGACCAGAAGTCTCCTATGCTGCTCTGGTTGGGTCTGGACTGGGGGAAGTCACGATGATACATCGTCAGCACACAGCCTGGAGAACTGGTATGTAACTCGTATTGGACGATCGAGTCGATGTCACGCAAACGCCACTCAAACTCGAGCAGTTTCTCTGGAATCACACGAATCAGTCTGTGACAGCCCTGTTCACGACTCGGGTTATCCGGCGTGGACCGACCCCAGAAATCATAACGGCTATCCTCTATTGAGACGTCGGTGTGCTCGGCAAACCAGTTCGTCAAAGCCCTCGGATCGGTCAGCGCCAGGTAGACCTTTTCAACTGAGGCCTTGATATCGATTCCAAGATTCAGTTCAGCCATTTTCATTCTCCTTATTCTGATCACCTTCTTTTTCTTTTAAGGGCGAGTAACAGGCAAGCATTAGACGATAGCTGTCATCATCGTTGTGCGTACTCTCAACTGAGCCACCGTACTTCTGAGCCAGATGTGAGAAGATCTCTTTGATCTCATTCAGAAACCGGGCCCGGTCATTCTCGTCACTCAACTGTATTTGCGCGTTTACCCCAAGCGAAGGCGTCAACGCCGATCCTTCCCGCTCGATCATGTGGCCGATATCAACCTGCAAATCCTCAGCGAGCTGCATGAGATAGGCAAGGCTAGCCTGGTCCCTTGTTCGTGCACGATCACCCAGTTGGGTGACCAGCCGCGGAGAGAACCAGAAAGATTTCGCTACCGCTTGATAGACTCCCTCCATCGTCCCTCTTTTGCGCCGTTCATCCACCAGGTGCACCAACCCTGCCAGCTTGAGTACTTTCATGTGGTAGTTCACTTTTTGGGTGGTCATTCCAAGTTCCTTGGCCAGTTCCGGACAGGTTCTCGGCCGAGAAAGTCGCGACAAGATTTCGATTCTGGCCGGCTTAAGAACTTCCGAGGCCTCTTCAGCCTGCTCTATGAAATGAACTTCTTGCATCATTATCCTTTCGAGTTAATATACCAAACGTATCGTATATACAAAAAGTTCCGTATATTCGCAAGTAATTCATCGTCGGGGGGAGCATTACACCACCGATCGACCTATAAGCTATTGTATAGTCACGAGTTATCCAAATGTCGGCGGGTGCGAACAGGTGCCGCCCGGCTGATTTCCATACTCGCCTTGTGGCGCAAGGAGTTACACCCTATTGTGGCCAGATTGTGACCGTTTTTTACACAGCCGTCTTCGTTACACAGGAATTGTCGTGGCGCTTTAAGCCGCACAGAACTCCGATTACTCGTTCCAATCAGTTAACGGCCCGCGATCCGGTCGTAAGGGATAGAGCACCTCATAGACCTCTCGGCGAATTTCTGTGGCTTCGTAGGCGGTGGGTATCGTTTGCGCCAGTTCAGATTCACGGAATTTGGCCAACGCCTCTTTTGTCTCAAAGAAGTAGATTCCACACATCTCGCCAGTGGTTTCATCTTTGCCATAGACTTTTTGTGCCAGTCCAGGGATGTCGTGGAATTGTGGTTTGCGTTCCAGTAGTCGACGTTCAAGTTCTTTTTCGTCAAGCTCTGATTTTACTCGAACAAACAGAATGGTAGCCATATTGTATCTCCTCATTTCTTTGCCATAAACAACAAAGCCCCCTCACCGGCGGTTTCTTTTATTTGTTGATAGAGGTGGGGGGAATCTCCAAAGGCAACAAAGCGGATTGCAGGCTTACCTACTGAACACATCCGCAGATCGGCGCAGAGCCACCAACAAACATATAGTCTACGAGGATAACCAGATCGCTGATGTCTATCCCACCGCCGGCATCCATGTCCGCTGCATGATGGCAAGGCGGGGCTTGCCCTGCACTGAACATGAAGTCGACAAGGAAGACCAAATCGGCGATGTCCACAGCACCATCATCATTAGTATCACCGGCCAAATCGCAGCAACAAGGTGGAGTAGGATCAAAAATGGCCAGACCCTCATTGATTATGCGTGTATGGCTGAAAACAGAGGTGTCATTTTCCGGAAGGTTGACAGGGGTTATCACACTCACAAGGTTGGTGTCTGAATACTGCGGCATTGCCCAACTCTCAAAGACAAGATGATCCGGCTGACCGATTGCTGAATTGACCTCGTTAATCCAGTCAATCGCGCCCACGTAATAGACTTCATCAGTGTACTGCCCATATTCCCAGAGTTGCGTGTTGAACGAAAGATCAATCAAGATGGGGGCGAAGGATATGTTATGGGCGTGACAAAAAGTTTCGAGCTCCAGCATATCTGCCTTTGCCTGGGCAAGGGTCACTCTTCCATAGACTGGTCCCGCATAGTCGATAATTCTGAGCCCATGCACATCCAGATGTATGAACGGAAGATTAATACCCAGGTTTTCCAACTCTGCCACATAAGTTTTGATCCCTTCAACATCCACCTCGGGATAGAGAATGATCTGCCCAACAATGATAGAGGGAGCTGCGTTGTTCATCATTGTGATAAAGTCCGCAACCATGGCGGCGATTTCAGCTAAACTTTCGGTCTTACACTCAGGGCCGCCTGAAGGAGGGTAGATGGGGGAATACCATCTTCTGATTGGTTCATCTATGGCAATATAGCGGACTGTTCCCCCATTGGCCTGCACATTGACAATTGCATCGACTGTCCAGTTGAAAGCATTCTGCGCAGCGGTTTGCATCTCCAGACTACAATCGACCGGCGTTCCATAAGGCGTTTGCGGTAGGATACCCGCTCCTTCGATGCAGATATCAATTCCCCATTCATCCAATCTGGTGAACGCCTCAACCTGGGCAAAACTGTCAAGAATGTTATCGTTGCACAGGCCACCCATGCATGGCCATGAGTTGACATGGTGCGTGAGAAACTGAAAGACATCGATTCTTGATCTGGCCGAATCCCACTGGTTTGGGTTGGTGAATAACACGAGCATGTCGGCGCTTCCCATGGCCGGTCCGAACCATACTTGGCCGCTGTCTGCAGGTTGGCTGCGGGCGGAGTTGCCCACAATGGTGATTGCAGGCAGAGACAGCATGGCTGTGAGTAAGTATCGAGTTACGCTCATATACGCAAGATACTATACGTCGGAGATTTTACAAAGGCGGAAGTATCAGCCGTTGTCGTAGTGTACTCTCTGACAGATCCCCTCGGCAGCGGCGGGGCACCCGGCAAAGTAGATGAAGACAACACCATATGCGGACATGACCCGGATAATGATAGGGTCCACTGCATCAAGTATTTTCTTTCTCAATTCAGTTCCCCTTTTCAATAGCCGTCGGGTGGCCCAGGGCTTGCCCTGGGTTTCCAAAGTGAATGTCGCAATGTCTCGTATTCAACCGCATCCGCGCTACGCAAAGTGCTCCGCCTCTTGGCGTAGGTTACTCTCATGTCACTAAGACACAATACATCGAGAGTTTCGCAAAGGCGGTGGTATCCAACTGGTGGAGCAGTATACTCTTCAACTAATCCCACCGCAAGCAGTGGAGCGCCCGATCGCAACAGCTTCCAGGAGTTTTACCCACACCCCACCATCCGTGCGAGGACACCGACGTGGATGTACTACTTCATGAGAAGCAAACTTAGAGCCATCACCGCCATACCTGCCAGAAGCCCGAAGAGGGAGTCATGCCCCTTACCATAAGCGCGGCTGGTCGGCAACAGTTCGTCGAGACTGATATAGACCATTATCCCCGCTACGCCACCAAACAGTATACCCATCACCTCTGGCGGTACGACACCGGATTCACCGCCAACCAGGAACACGATTATCAGATAGGCCACTATCGCTCCAACCGGTTCGGCCAGACCACTAAGCATTGAGTAGACAAAGGCCTTCTTGCGGTCGCCGGTAGCATAGAAGATCGGCACCGATACGCTTACTCCTTCGGGGATATTGTGGAGGGCAATGGCTATGGCAATCGCCAGGCCGAGTGTTGGGTCTTCCAGAGCGGCAAGAAACGTTGCTAAACCTTCGGGGAAATTGTGAATGCCGATTGCAAGTGCAGTGAACAACCCCATTCGCAGTAACTTACGCTCCCGACCGCCGTGAATGTGAGAATCTCCACCCGGACTGCCGTGAGTTTCTTCGGCCAGCTTGTCAAAGTCGGGCAAGGGTGCAGTGCTATCCTGCAAAGGCGCTGTCTCCGCTTCGGAGTGCATCTCGTGCGGGTTGTCGGCAGACGGAATCAGGTTGTCGATAATCCCAATCAGCAGGATGCCGCCAAAAAACGAGGCCACATTCACCCAGTGTCCCCAATACTCCCCATAACTCTCAACCAGGGCATCGGCACCTTTTATGAAGATCTCCACGAACGATACGTAGATCATCACACCGGCCGAGAATCCAGTGGCTACGGATAAAAACCGGTAATTGGTCCGTTTAGCAAAAAAGGCTATAGCGCTACCGATACCGGTGGCCATGCCGGCGAACACTGTAAGACCTAAAGCAAAAAGTACGTCGTTCATAGTTCAGGTTTTTCCATTGGCGTATCAGCCTTTAGGGTAAAACATTGGATCGATGATGTCCACAAAAAAGCACGATATCGTCAGGTATCAGAAACACAGCGACCACCAGCCATCCGGTGGAGTGCCAAGTCGCCGTATGTAAGCTTCATTGCAGAAGTTCAACATCTCCTGCGTCTCGGCGAGGCCTCCAATTAAGGAAACCTGAGAAACTCCTGCGCCCAAAAATCAAACCGAACGCCGAGACCGGTATCGGATTGTCCGGGGCCCCAACCAGGGTTATGTTGCTATCGCGGCAGAGCATCATGACGTACTGGCCCGGTGGCTCAGGGCTTGCCCTGGGTATCCAGAGGACATGGTGCAATGTCTCGTATCCATCATTATCCGCGCTACCCCAGGTGGTCCACCCTTTGGGTGGGTTACGCTCATGTATGTAAGATACAGCACATCGATAGATGAACAAGAGAATACCAGGCAATCAAGCCCCAACAGAATAGTGGTAGGCTCTTTGCCAGAATCCGTGGCTGGATCACGATACAAGCAAGCTAAGAATTCTTACGGAAGTATGATTTGATTACGCCGCCAGGTTTCTGAACCGACCAGACGGAGTATCCTTTTGACTTCAAGATGTCTATACCCGGCGCCGGAAGGAATGTCGTCACCAGTTCAATGATATCACCTTTCTTAAGGTTTTTCGCCTCCGTCAATACTCTGGCCAGCGTCAGCTTGTCCTCGTTGCCCAACGCAGCCTCTTCGATCGAAACGGAGATATTTTCTGCGGAGTACCAATCAGGCTGTGCTTGAAGGTAATCTTCCTGGTCGTAAGTCGCTTCGATTTCTGCCTGACCGACACATTTTCTGAGCCTATTGATGAGTTCGGTAAGTGGCACATTTGCAACCGATGAGATGTGCTTTAGTGTAGCCACTTTGGCAACAGACCTTCTCAGGATCGGATTCTTCAGCTTTTTGAATGGTGGCGCAATACCAATGAGCACATCCTCCAGGTCAGGATAAGCTTCAAGCAGATCGTGAACCTTCACAGAGGGAGTGATATCCAGATTCTTCTCAGTCAAAATACCTCCAGTAGATATTTGCCTATCAAATGTAATAAAGACACGCCACAATCTCCAGGTATTTGACACAGAACATGCAGATCGATTGTTGCGAGACGATTCTCAATGAAGGAACAACAGATCAGTTGCATTGACCATCTGACCAAATTGTGTCCACCGTCGTCAGAGGTTGTTGTCCGACACTCATAGTTAAAGCAGGGGGACGGGGTATAATAAAATGATCCAGCCCATTCGCATATACGTTTTCTTGGCAGAACCCATTTACGACAAATAAAAAGGACAGGCGAAATGCCTGTCCTTCTGTTATTGGTCAACGATTCCACTGTTATTTGAGCAGAATCATTTTCTTGGTTTCGATAAACGAACCTGCACTCAGGCGGTACAGATAGATACCACTGGCATGATTACCTGATCCCCAGGTTACCTGATGGATTCCAGCATCCATTTGACCATCAATTACTGTGGTTACTCTCTGACCTACGATATTGAATATCTCAAGCTTGACCTGAGCCGCAATGGGCAGAGCGAAATTGATTGTCGTTGATGGGTTAAATGGGTTGGGATAGTTCTGATCCAGGCTGAATACCCCCGGCAAGAGTGCAGGGTCGTCAGACACGCCGGCCCGCGGACTTCCCGTACATCCTACTCCCAATGCACCGATATCAGCACCGCTTTGGCCGGCGCCGTCGCAAGGAGAGGTAGAACTTATAGAGTAGTCATCGTTTGCCGTATCACAATAGTCCGGATCGGCACTGATGACTCCGGTACCGATGTAGTCAGATATATCGGCCGTGTCCCCAACGTCACAATAGTCGAACGATGGCGTACCGGCTGAGTTGTCAACACGAACATCTTCCCCGTGGTTTGCGTCATTTCCCCAGACGATTGTGTTGAGAACAGTGGATGAACTACTCGATTCAAAATAGATTCCACCACCGTATTTCTTGGCGTAGTTATCGCTCAGGGTGTTATTGGTTATATCGGGGGCGCTGTTATTGTGTAAGGATATGCCACCACCATAACCGTTGTTGTTGTCAACGTCGTTCTTACAAATAACGTTGCCCTCGATATCCGGCGAACTGGAATAACAGTAGATACCACCGCCACTCTTATTAGCGTAGTTGCCGATCAGGGTATTATCGGCGATGGTGGGTGAACTGCCGTTACAATAAATTCCGCCGCCATAACCAGCGGTAGTACTGGTACTGCAACTGCTAATGGTGTTGTCGCTGGTCGTACCGGAACTGCCGTTACGAAGGGCAATCCCCCCGCCACTTAATCCGGTGTTCAGGGTGATAGTGTTATTCGTGATAGAAAGCGAGTCGCTGCCGGTAGAATAGATGCCGCCACCACCGTAGTTTCCGGTGTTATCGCTGATGGTGTTGTTGCTAATGACCGATGAGCTGTCAATGCCCAGGTAAATCCCGCCACCGGAAGAATGAGCGTAATTCGAATCAACGACGTTACTATCTACAGTAGCTGTACTGGCATGACCAAAAATACCGCCACCATTGCCTTGAATTCCGTTATCGGCACTGTTTCCTCTAATAGTATTGTTGGTGATGGTTACCGTGCTGTTTTGCCAGAAATATACACCACCGCCAGCCTCGCCGGCAGTATTTCCGCTTATGGTGTTGTCGCTGACACTAAGCGTACTTACCAGACAGTAAACGCCACCACCATGCCAGATTGCATTGTTCCCGCTGATCGTGTTGTCGTTGACGGTAGCTGAACTGTACCAGCAGCATATTGCGGCGCCCGATCGGCCGTAGTTGCCGCTGATGGTGTTCTTTCGGATAACAGGTGAAGTGGTGTGGCAGTAAATCCCTCCACCGTTGTTACTGCTGCCATTCTGTATAGTGAAACCCATGAGCTCGGCGCTGCTGGTCTCACCATTGGAAAAAGTGACAACCACATCTGTTGAATCACCGTCGATTACCGTTGTCGAGTTGTCCACGGTGTCCCCGATAACCTTGATATCGTTACCGCTGAAGTCGATGTTCTCCACATACGTTCCGGATAGAACCCGAACCGTATCACCATCTACGGTAGCATCGATTCCGTTTTGGATCACATTGAAGTCACAGTCAACTCCGATAGTGCCATCGTCATCGACAACCCAAACACCATTGCATCCAACGCCCAGGGCTCCGATATCAACCCCACCCTCACCGGCATCTACACAAGGAGAGGTGGTTCTTGTGGTGTATTCATCGTTGGCCGTATCGCAGAACTGCGGATCGGCCGTGATAACCCCGGTACCGAAGTAGGTGGATACATCGGTGGTGTCGTCGATATCGCAATAGGCGAACGATGGTGTACCAGCGGCGCCGTCCAGGTATATGTCATTGCCGTCGGTTCCCGCACTGTTGCCCCAGATTATACTGTTGACAACATCCGATGCACTGGCCGATTGAAAATAGAGCCCACCGCCATAGCTATAATAGCCGTCAACGACGTTATCATAAATGACATTGCCGTCAATGTCCGGCATACTGTTAACCAGGGAGATTCCGCCACCGTAGCCATAGTAGGCGTCGAGATAGTTCTTACATATTACGTTGCCACTGATAACCGGTGAACCGTTCTTGCAAGATATTCCGCCGCCATACTGACCGGCGGCGTTGCCGATCAGACTGTTATCGCTGATGACAGGAGAACTACCGTTACAATAGACACCGCCACCTTCAGAGCTGGCTGAAACCTTGGTGGTATTGTTGGTTATGCCGTTGTTGCTGAGAATGGCGGTACTGCTACCACCAAAACCAACCCCGGCACCTCGAAGAGCACTGTTGGCGGTAATTGTGTTGTTGGTGATGGAAGCTGAATCGCTGCCGGTAGAATAAACACCGCCACCATTGGAGTTACAGGTGTTGTCGCTTATCGTATTGTTGCTGATGGTCGATGCAGTGTCATTGTTGAGATGAATCCCGCCGCCGTCAAAATGAGCGTGATTCGAGTCGATGACGTTACTGTCTGCGAAAACGGCGCTGTTGAAACATGCGATGCCGCCGCCTCTACCTTTGCTTGAGTTATAGTCGGCGGTATTGCCTCTTATCGTATTGTCGATGATGGTAAGTGAGCTGTTGGTCGTGGCATAGATCCCGCCGCCATACTCGCCGATACTGTTTCCGCTGATAGTGTTGTCGCGTATGGTTAGTGTGCTACCATAGCTGTAGATTCCACCACCATAGAAATATGAAGAGTTGTCGCTGATGGTATTGCCGCTGATAGTGGAAGTACACATAACAGTAAAGGCAATCCCGCCCATCATCTGAAAAGCTTGGTTCCCACTGATGGTGTTGTCGGTGAAGGTAGAGGAACAGGTGTCACGACAATAAGCTGCGCCACCTTGATATGCGTAGTTGTCGGTGATGGTATTGTTGGCGATAGTGGGATCACTATTGTCTTTGAAGTAAATCCCGCCGCCATGATGACCGACAGAATCACTGCTTATGGTATTATAGCTTATAGTGGGTGAACTGTTACTTACGCAATAGATTCCACCGCCGTCATAAGCGTAGTTGTCGCTTATGGTGTTCTTGTGGATTGTGGGCGAGCTGCCGCTGCAATAAATCCCACCGCCGTTGGTGTTGTTGCCGTTTTGAATGGTGAACCCGGCGATGACGGCACTGCTGGTTTCGCTGGTGGAAAAAGTGACAACCGTTCCTGACGAGTTACCGTCGATAACCGTTGTCGAGTTGGTCACGGTGTCTCCGAGAACCAGGATGTCCTTGCCGTTGTAGTTGATATTCTCAGTATATGTTCCGGCACGAACCAGAACCGTATCACCATCAATGGAGGCATTGATTCCGTTTTGAATCACGTTGAAATCGCAGTCAACTCCGATGGTGCCGTCATCATCGACAATCCAGGCACCGTTGCATCCAACACCAAGTGCTCCGATATCGACCCCGCTCTGACCGGCGTCCACACACGGGGAGGTGGTTCTTATTGTGTAATCATCGCTGGCCGTATCACAAAACTGCGGATCGGCAGTGATGACCCCGGTACCGAAGTAGGTAGATAGATCAGTCGTATCGCCGATGTCGCAGTAGTCGAATGACGGCGTACCGGCGGTGACAAATACATCTACATCATCGCCTGAAGTCCCCGCACTGTTTCCCCAGAATATAGTGTTGACAACAGTGGCTGCACTGCTGGTTATGAAGACAAGTCCGCCACCGTAAGTACTGGCAGTGTTATCACTGATGGTATTATTGGTGATGTCAGGAAAACTGTTGTTAACACAGGATATCCCCCCACCATAGCTATTGCAGTCATTGCCGCAAATAACATTGCCGGTTATGTCCGGTGAACTCAAAGCGCAGGAAATACCATTACCATTATTATCGACAATGGTATTATTGCTGATGGTAGGAGAAGTAGAGGAACAACTAATACCGCCGCCGGCCGCATTAACCGCTCTCTGGGCAGTGTTGTTACTTATCGTATTGGAGTCGACAGTTACCTTAGTACTGGAGTGAACTGTAATTCCCCCGCCGACCCAGGAGGTGTTGTCGGTAATACTGTTATCGGTGATGGAAAGAGAATCACTGGTCCAGGAATGAATTCCACCACCGGAAGAGCCGCTGGTGTTGTCGGCTATGGTATTGTCGCTAATGTCTGACATACTGTCTATATAGAGATAAATCCCGCCACCGTAGTCTTCGGCGAAATTCGAATCAATGACATTACCGGTTACGACGACGGTACTCCTATTGCAATATATACCGCCACCGCCACCGTCTAATCCAACCTTGGCGGTGTTGCCTCGAATTACGTTATCAACGATGGTAAGAGAACCGCTGCCCCAGCAGGAAATCCCACCGCCGGTTTCAGCATAGTTGTCTATAATGGTGTTCTTGCTGATAGTAGGCGAACTGGTGCCGCATAGAATACCACCGCCATCCTGATGGTAACCGTTTTGTATGGTGAAACCCATGATAGCGGCGCTGCTGCCCACACCACTGTTAAAAGTGACAACTGCTCCCGACGAATCACCGTCGATAATCGTCGTTGAGTTGTCCAGGGTGTCTCCGATAAGCACGATTGCCTTGCTGCTGATGAGAACGTTCTCCGTATACGTTCCGGCATCAACAAGTATCGTATCACCGGCAGTACTCGCGTTTACCCCGGCTTGAATCGTGCTATAGTCATCAGGGATGTTAATTGTTGCCGCGTTGACGAGAACGGAAATCGATATCGCCAAAAGTGCGGATAGTATAGAGATATTTTTCATTTCCTTGAACCCTCTGTTGTCTTTAACCAAACCATTTCTTTAAGATTGTGGTTCGATAGTCGGTGTATCCAGAATGTCTTCGTTTGTACCTTCTTGCTGTATGTTGTAGTATTACCTCCTTGTTCTTTCAGTGTGTTCTGTTTTGCTCATAACCCTCCCAGGCGCAGAGGACGGTATCCGTACATAACCTCTGTTTGCCTCGCTATACAACTTGAGTTTGGTTAGGGCTAAACCTCAAGTACACCACACGTCCTGCAATTCTCACATCAACGTATTACAGAGACAAGTCATTCGATTATCGAGACCATGCTTCATCCTTACAAAAGTATCCTAATACATCCATTTGGGTTTTTCAAGTACTTTGAGTACCTCTTTTGATTTGATTGCACGCCGGCTTGATTTGGTTCTGATAATCAACCGTCGAGAATGTGTTAATAGACGTGCAGGCACCTTAGTGGGAGTGGTGGGCAACCCAATACTGGCGTTGCGGCACAAAGACTTATATCCTGTTGGGACCAAGCCGTGACCGTCTTATGAGCTTAATCTCGTAGCCGGCAGGTCTTGGTGGTTTTTGATGGCTTTCGGCTATGCGGATGGTGCAAGTATCCCAGCCAGAAGAAGCAAAACGCCGATTAGAATACCCACCACAACATTTAGGTTGAGCTTCTTCGATCCAACCTTCTTTATCCAGTCTTTATTAAAGTACATGTGCAAAGCCGTAAGCAGAACGAAGGCGATTGACGATAGAAAGTGGACTATCTTCCACACTCCCATGGAAAGCCCGTAGACTGAAAGTGAAATCGGATCAATAGCTGGGTCCAGCAATTGCATTTCTGGAAACTTCAGTAAGAGCACAAGCCCCGATGACATTACAATACAAGATATGAGGTACAATTTGTATGTGGTCGCGCTGTGGATCATGGGTTTTGAAGTATCCTTAGCCATGAAGCATCCTCCAGTGCCAAATGAAGAAAACTACATTACAGTAACCCTCTTCTGAGGGAGACTGACAACCTTTCGCCTAAGTTAAGATTGGAATTTGGAATCCGGTCACACCCACCAAAAAGACAAGTGACTACACTCTCGCTAATGAGCTCTGCGGAGGGAAGGCGGTATGTCGGTAACAGACAAACGTATTGTAAGTGGTCGTTATTCCCAAGGTCCTTCCTTTGTAACCTGGAAGACGGAATCGCCATCACAACGAAAGAGTCCCAACCAACCGCCAAGCCAAAGCCGTCCCTCTCTGTCTTCGAAGATGCACTGTATAGCATGACTGGCAAGACCTGCCTTTCTATGGAAATTGGTAAACGATTTTCCATCGTAGCGATACACACCATATCCTTCAGCGGGGAACCAGATGTTTCCACTTTTATCTTCATAGAGACTCCAAACCTCACCACCGCCGATAACTTCGCTCTTGGTAAAGTTGGTAAACGACTTTCCATCGTACCGGCTTACACCTTTATGATGTGTAGCGAACCAGAAATTCCCATGCATATCTTCTAAAACAGAATTCACGGAATTGTTACAAAGTCCGTCCTTCTCTGAAATATTGGATAAGGATTCTCCATCGTATATATAGGCGCCTCCATTGGTGCCAAACCACATTCTTCCCTGGCTATCTTCCATGATGCTATGGACTATTCTGGCGCTTGTAACCCCTCTTTGATAATCGGGCTCATCCTCTGGAAGGGCAAAAGGAGTGAACAGTTCTCCATTGAAACGACTTATCCCCTGCAAAGTACCTATCCAGATTATTCCATGACTGTCTATTACTATACTCCAAACGTCATTATTTATCAGGCCATCCTTCTCGGTATAATTGGTAAAAGATATCCCATCATATTTGGTTATTCCTCCCGAGGTACCGAACCAAACGTTACCTTCCTTATCATCCACAATTCCTCTTACCGCCCAACCACCGAAGCCCTCATTAATAGAGAAATACTCGAGAGAATCTCCATCGTAGCGGATGACCCCATCTCCATTAGTGCCGAACCATAGATTCCCACTAGTATCCTGAAATATCCTGCGTACGAACGCGCTAATTTGAAGCACAGAATTATGCCCTGACGGAATCTCTGGTGGCCCCCCAAATCGGTTATCAAGTTGGCTTCCTTGTAGCATTGTATCGTTTGGGATAGTACTCGATCCAGCAGTGCTGTCCTGGTGCAAGTATGCTTCGTCTTGTCCGCAGCAGGGAGAACCGAATGTTAGCAACAGTAGTATCGTGTAGAATTGATTACGCACTTAGTACCTCATCATTGTTTGGTAGATATGTTCTTTCAAAAGATCGTTTTTTGCGAGTCAGTTCTGGTTCACTGTCGCCCAAGCATCTTGGACAATGACAGTCCACATTCAATGATTGTTATACAACCTTATTGGCGGGCCAACGATATTTGTTGATATATGTCTGGTATTATCTTCAAAAGTGCGTTGAATGCGTCGCCCAAAACCAGGCAGCAGTTGTCAATGGTGATGAGTGCGTCTTTTCTGTGAACATCGTAAAAGTATTCACGTATTTTGATAACAACAGAGAATCTCAAGAGAGTGTGTCAAACTAAGGTGTGAATCATCTTGAGTAGAAGATTAAGGGTCAGTCTGTCTTTTCTAATCCTTGTTGGGGTTGGACTTTCAATTCATGTTGTGGCGAATCTTGCTGCGGATCTTGACAATGATAAACAGGGTGAGATCATTGATTCAGTGACATCTGCTTTCAATAGGTATTATGTTTTTGAAGATGTTGCTAATGAAATGGATGAACATCTACACCAGAAATTTCAGAGTGGAGAGTACGAGAATACAAGAAATCGAACGGAGTTTCTCCGGACGTTGGTAAGGGACATGCGTACTGTTCAGAACGATCAACATATCAATATCTATTACAGATCGGATGAATACTTTGAAAGGAAGCAGGAAGAAGAACTGACAGAAGAGGAGATTAAAAGGAAGATCGAGGAACAGCGACGGTATAACTATACATTCGAGAAAGTTGAAATACTACCCGGTAATGTAGGGTACATAAAATTCGATAGATTTAGAGATGCCACATTCGCCGGCTCAACCGCTGCTGGGGCACTCAATTTTCTCGGCAATACCGATGCCATAATAATCGACTTGCGTGACAACGGAGGTGGAGAACCCAATATGGTTCAGTTGATCGCAAGTTACTTTTTTGATGAAAGGACACATTTCAATAGTCTGGTTACCAGAGGAGAAAGTACCGAAGAGCAACTATGGACGTATGCTCACGTTTCAGGACCACGCCTGACTGGTAAAGATGTATACATATTAGTGTCGTATGACACTTTTTCCGCAGGAGAAGCATTGGCATACCATCTCCAGAAATCAGGGAAAGCGACTGTCGTCGGTGATTCAACCGGTGCCGGAGCACACCCTTGTAAATTTGTGGACGTGCCACATCTCAATACTGTAATCAAAGTTCCGTATCAGAGAGCTGTCAGCCCTTTCACTAATAGTAACTGGGAAGGAGTGGGGATTCAGCCCGACATAGAAGTACCTTCGTACAAAGCGTTTGATGTCGCTTACCTGCATGCTGTCAAGAAGCTAAGAGAAAACGGCAGCGATGATCAGTTCAATGACCGTCTGGATTGGCTGATTCCGGCTCTTGAATCAAATGTCGATCCGACAGTTGTAGACGAGGCCGCCTTAAAGAACTATGTTGGCCAGTACGGTCCGATCAAAGTCTTCTACGACCATGGCTCTCTTTATTTCGAATACAAGAACAGGCGACAGATGAAGATGTATCCTATGAGTGAAACGAAGTTTCGCTGTGGGGTGTACGATGAGTATCGAATAGAATTTCATCTGGATAATAACGGCATTGCGCAGTCCGCGACTATATTGTTCGAGGATGGAACTGAGTTTGATGAGTCAAAGAGCTAACACTTGGAGTGTCTATGTATCGGATGGCGCACTCGAATTGTTGGATTGGTATCACCGAGTTGTGACCACTTCGTTAATAGACTGATCGAAGTCAATTCAGTTCCATGCTTCTCCGAACGCCCCAAGCTCCGCAACGGCTTCAGTAACGATATTTCCATTGAAACTCGGAAGCCATTGTTTTGTAACAGGACAATTCTGTTAGACTATGCAAATACTAGAATAGGTATGTTCTCTTAACCTATTTCTCAAAGCTTCTACCATGTTTTATACCGTATTTTTTCATCTTATTTCTTAAGGAGCTGGGATTGACTCCAAGAATTTCTGCTGCACCTCCGGGGCCATGAATCTTACCATTGGTTCTTACAACTACACTTCTTATATGATTTGAAATCAAGCTTTCAAGATTATCAGTTGAAACAGAATGTAATGGTTGTTCATGGGATTCTTTTTCTTTGCTTGGAATCAAGCTACTAAAATCCAGAGGACCCTTAGGATTAAGAATTGTGGCTCTTTCAACTATATTGCTAAGCTCCCTTACATTCCCAGGCCACTCATAACTCATTAGAGTCTCAATTGAACCCGGAGATGGTTCTGGGATTTGTGGCAGTTTCAACTCCCGAACCTTCAAGGAAATAAAATGCTGTAACAGTGCCGGTATATCCTGCTTTCTTTCACGTAGTGGAGGTACCATAATAGGAAAGACATTCAGCCTGAACCAGAGGTCTTCTCTGAAATCACCGTTTTGGACCATTTGCTCAAGATCTCTATTGGTAGCGGCAATGATTCTCAAATCCAATTGAATTGTTTTGTCACCACCAATCCTTTCGATTTCTTTGCTCTGCAATACTCTTAACAAACGTACCTGTGCCTGTGTAGGAAGTTCACCAATTTCATCGAGAAAAATCGTTCCTTTATCCGCTCTTTCAAACCGTCCGCGCTTTTGGGTTAGCGCTCCTGTGAAAGCCCCTTTTTCATGACCAAAGAGTTCACTGTCAATCAACGTCTCCGGAATAGCGCCGCAGTTCACACTAACAAATGGACCATTTTTACGATTCGATGAATAATGTATTGCATTAGCTATTACGTCTTTACCAGCACCAGTCTCACCCAAGAGCAGAACCGGGCTGTCCAGAGATGCAACGTGGCCGGCCTTTTGCATGACGTCATTCAGTCCGAAATTCGCGCCTATGATTTCCTCACCGGAGAGCCGCCTTAGTTCACCATGCAGGTAACGGTTGTCATCAGCTAACACATCCTTCAACCTTAGTACTTCACGATGTTTGAGTGAGTTTGACATGGCAATTTTCATGGGACCTTTCAGCAATTCAATCAGCTCCAAATCGCCTTCCACGAATTTCGGCTCACCATCCGAATGAAGACCAAGAGTGCCTACCATTTTGTCTTTTGAGCGTAGCATCAAACCTATAATAGATGATGCAGACACATTGAGAACCTTCATTGTGTGCTTGGTTAGCGGAAACTCTTGAGGATTCTCAATAAGCAAAACATCACCATAACTGGAGATATTTTCTGCAATTGCTGAAGCATCTTTTGGTAAAGGTACTATTAGATCAAGTTTTTCACTCATTTTCTCATCGGCATGAGCGATTATGCTCGTAGATTGCAATGTATCATCGTAGTATGATAGATACATTCTTGCGACTGGCATGAAATTCTTTAGATAAAGTAGTAGAGAATGCAGAGCATTTTCTATTTCCAGATTACCGCATATTCTCAGGGTTGCTTCTCTAAAGAAATCGCTTTTTTCATTTGACAATTAACTCCTCCTTTTGTCAAAACATTGTCTTATAAGACAAAATATATACAATATTGTCTAATACGACAACAAGCAATTGTCTTTATTGACAGTTTATACCCCTTGATTTTTGTAACGTGCTGTTATTATTGAGCTTACGATTATGGCACGCCAATCGCTTATAACAGGAGCAGAAAGTGAATCATACAAATTGAGAAGAGTGATTCACGATTAGATCTGGAAGGAGAACATGATATGAAAGTACTGATACTCTATTTTTCGCCCACAGGAAACACGGCTAAAATGGCCAAGGTCATTGAAGAGAGGTTTGTTGAGGTGGGGTGTGAGGTCACCATGGCGGATATGACCTCCTATGTTAGCAGACAGGAAGAGATTGATCTAACCCCGTATGAAGCCGTACTGTTTGGAGCGCCTGTTCACGTCAGGCGGGCTCCGAGAGTAATGAGAGAGTGGTTAAGAACGCTCAATGGTCGGGGCAAGAAATGCTCGACGTACTTCACGTATGGCGGTTTTGGTGTCCACCCCACTCATTATTCCACACGACAGATATTGGAAGAACAAAACTTCCGCGTGGTGTCATCCGCTGAGTTCTTAAGCGTGCATACTTTTAATCTTGGCGGTTGGATGGCAATGGAGGGGCGACCTGATGAACGCGACTTTGCCGTCGCAAAAGAGTATGTCGATAAAACCTACGCGCGGTTCATCAATGAGGATGAGGACCTCTTAGGTGAACTGGAAAAGACAGAATATCCTGAAGAATTACTTGATGCGGCTGAAGCATCGAGATTTAAGATACTCACACAACTCCCGACGCGAGGTGGTCAGGAGTGCGGCATGTGTTTGGAGTGTGAGAAGGTATGCCCAACCGGGGCCATCAAAGCTGAATCAGGCGAAGCTGACAAGGGGAGATGTATCGCCTGTTTAGCCTGTGTAGCCAATTGCCCTGAACAGGCTTTAGAGATTAACGACATGTCTGAGAGTTGGCCGCTCAAGTTGAAAAAGGAAAATGCGACCGAAGAAAGCCTAAACGAACTGGAAAGCAGTATCTATCTTTAGATAGACTCGAGGATCAAGTTTGATACAATCCCCTGCAAACAAAGCACTATGCATAGAAACTAGGAGGAATACAAAATGTACTTCAAAAATCCTATCATTGTCTTAATCGCGATTCTTACTTGGACTTTTGCGCAAGCACAGGTAAAAAGTGCAAAGCAAATTGTGGAGGAAACGGAAGCACAAATCGAGCAGATTTCGATTGACGAGTTGAAGACGAAGATTGATTCAGACCAGGAGTTTATACTGATAGATGTCCGGACAGAGAAGGAGTATCTAGCCGGACATGTTGAAGGCGCTGTTTGGATTCCAAGTGGAAAAGTGAAATTTGCTACTCAAAAAATAACCGAGGATCCAAATGTTGACATAGTCATCTATTGTAGAGCTCGCGGGCAAAGCGCCTTGTCCGTCTATGCTCTCGATGAAATTGGCTATGAAAAAGTATTCAATTTGGATGGCGGATTCAAAGAGTGGGTAAACGCAGGAAATAGCGTTTTCAACATGCATGGTGAAATCAAAGTCATCAGTTTTGAAGAGAAGGAAGAGTAATGTCCCAATATAGATTGTCTGATCAAACGATGATGAAAAATGAGTTAGCAATTTGAGTTCAATAACGTTTGTAGATCTATGTCGTAACCGCAATGATCTCACGTTATTCGTGGTACAACAAGATGGGGAGGGGGAGTCGAATAGGGCTGTCTTTGTAACTTTTAGTGGTGCGTCAAACTACGGCATAACTTCTTAATCACCGTAAATTTCCTGATACTGAATCGATCGTATTGGCTACTCCTTATCAACAGGTGCACCAGATTTCCCGGTCAATTCATCCAGTGTCTCTTGAAGCAGCCGGTTGAATGTAGCTGGATCCTCCAATTGGACAAAGTGCCCTATACCAGGCATGAGCTTCAGTTCAAAAGATGCTGCATGTTTTCGATTGGACTCAAGATCGGTCGGCCACATGTCGGAATTGATGCTGCGAATCGGAAGTCGGACTTCCTTGAGCATATCTGCTGGGTGAACATCAATATAATTCTCAAGGGCACTTATGGCAACTTCTGGCGGAGCTGAACTCATATCGGTCGCAATCCTGTTAACCAGAGTGCTGTCAGCGTTTTTGGGGAACATGGCCCGAACAAAATCATCCATACTGGCTGCAAAGTTAGCCTTAAACGGAGTTGTGAATTCCTCCAACTGTTCCTGTGTGTATACCATTTCAAACTGATGATAAGTGTCCACTCCAATCAGACCGATAATACGATCGGGTAATTGCCGGGCAGCCTCAAGATTCACTTCACCACCCATCGAATGACCAATCAAAACCACTTTGTCAGGATCTATTTTGTTAACGACCGCCGCCACATCGGCACCGAACGCAGCCAAAGTCCAATCATCTCTGCCAAGCCCCGATGCACCATGTCCCCCCATATCGACTGAAACAACCTCATATGTATCGTCAAACTCATCCACCTGTTTCTCCCAGTAGCTTCTATCGCAACTCCAGCCATGAACAAAAACCAGAGTCGGTTCACCATCACCGCTAACTTCATAGTGGATCATGACGCCATCTGCTGAGGCTACACTGTCTACTACCGGAGTAGTCGAAGCCAGATCCGTTTCCACCTTCTGCTGACACGAAATCAGAAGCGAACCGGTGAGAGCCAGTAACAAGATCAGACCAATCGACAGCTTTAGCAAATTCATATGCATAGAAAGTCCCTTCTCTTCCCGAGAATTCCTATATAGAGATTTCAAAAACATGATTTGTCCTTTCCGTCACTCTGAAGATACAATAGGCTCCCTGAATAATCTATGGTTTTCTCGTTTCCCAGAGTGACCGCTCCACTGAACATAAGAATAAAGGTATTGTTGAGAGGAACGTGGATGTGGCGGTGAGGATGACGAACCTCAAATCATAAGTTATTGTTGTACAATAATTCATATTGGGGGTGGGGGATCGAACAGGCAAGTCTGGCCGACGCCCATACTCACGTGGTGGCACAAAAGAGTTACACCATATTATGACTATATGGTGACCGTTTCTTGAGCCGGCCCCAAGCACCATCGGCAACGTGAGATTAGCCGGTCTCTCCCCACAATTGAGTACCATGATACTCATACTTCGAAATACTCTGCGGCTCCAATGACAGGTTGCAGGGCAGGTTGAGTCGCGGCTTCACGCTCATTATCCCTTCAGTTTCCACACCCTGGAGCACTTCACATGCAGTCGGCTTTACCGAGTCACGCACCGTCTGCACTGCTGCTTCGCACCCCAACACGACCAGTGCGTCGTAATCCTTCGCGCGATTCTTCAACGCTGCCCGACGTTTCGATGTCCACATACAAAGCACAAACTGGTGCAACCACCTACTCTTGAAGACGTCAGTCTCGATCCCCTTCTTTTCCAACTTTGACTTGAGTCCCTTGATAAACCGCTCATAAGCGCCGGTCTTGAGAAACCTTCGGAATACCTCGAAGTAGGGCTCATTGTTCATCACGGCTGCACTCGCCGCTGGGCAGAATCTGCAAGGAATTATCAACACGGACTCAAACCGTTCATATGCAGATGTGTCATCAATCGCTTTCAGAATGAATGGCATTAATCACCTCCTGTCTTTACTTGAGAGTTCTTCATTGGCAGTTCTAATTCTAGGCTATTCTGAATATCCAGCATCAAAGCGTAGTGCTTACCAAAATGCACACGGCATCCTCTCTGGTTATCCTCAACCGTACCATGGCTTCTCATCCATCTCCATCTGCAGTCCATCCATGAGCTTGTTGAACCCACTGAACAGATCGACCACCGCCATCAGTTCAACAATGCCCTCGTCATCCAGTCCGAGTTTCCGCACCGCGGAAGTATGCACCGTTAGTCAGTAGTGACAACCCATTACAGCGGACACGGCGACGGCAATGATCTCTTTGGTGAGCGTATCCAGCTTTCCCGGAGTCTGCATAACAGTCTTTACTTTGTTCCAGTTTGCCTCCAGGAAGTCCGGCTTGACCGCCATCGCTCGGTACATATTGGGGACGAAATCGATACCAAGAGTCGCTCTGATTTCATCGTAGATTGATTTAGTCTGGCCGGCGGCATCGGCCTCTTCGATCATTCTGATTGACGTCACTCTTACCTCCTTTTGTTTTGCGGATATGCTCCGAAGTAATGAAAAACTTGAGGGCTAGTCTGCGATGCAATTCTGTATCATAAGCCAGATACACCTCTCCCATCACGTCGGCGCCGTTCTTCTCGACGATTCGGTAGTGCGACTCCATCGCGCCCTTGGTCAGCACAATGTGAGTCTGGGTGCGATCATCATGTGATTCATCTGCCACTATCGGAGTGACTCCTCACTTTCGAACCTGGTTACCAGTTATAAAAAGGCAATTCACTCCACATTGCAACTTAAACTCAACCGGATCGGACTGTGGCCAAATTGTGTCTACGGTCGTCGCAAGTTTTTTCATGATTAGTCGCGATGTGGAGAAAGGTGGGGGAATCGAACAGGCGAGCCTGGCTGACGCCCTTACTCGCATTACGGCACGAGGACTTACGCCCGGTGCCCCAGGGCTTGCCCTGGGATTAGAGACTTGCTCGAGCTAGACAGAGAATCGTCCGTACACCGGACCTGTCCGTCATGCCATCGTCAAATGTTAGCCTTGCCTAGAAACCCACCCCGCCGAGGCGGGGATTGGCCACCCGCCTCAGATCAACCGAATTGAAGGCGTATTTTTACATTCAGAGTAGTTCCACGCACGGCCCGCCTTTTCTTACAACTAAAAGCTCTACATTGACATGTCTCCCTGGTTCTGATTCAGTTTAAGAGGCGCATCTAGACTTATTGAGTCTTGGAATCCGGATCATCAGTGTACTGAATCGGCTCATCCTCGTGATGTACACGAAAAACTATCACCGTGGCGCCACTCTCTCCAGTGATCGCACGATGTAGTGCTCGATAGGGCACATGACCAACTGTACCAGGTGTGCCTTGAATTGATTCATTACCCTCGATTTCGATAGTCACTTGCCCTTCAAGATAATAATGAAACGCTTCCCCTGGGTGTCGATGCCATTGAAGAGTTGTGTTCGCTGGCATCTTAACATAGTCTATGATCGCGTCGCAACTATCAGCCAGTTGCTTGGAGAGTTGATTGTGAAGCAACTTTCTTATCTCGGGTTTTTTTTGTTCCTCAGAAAATCCGAGGTCGTACAAACCAAGTCCGATTGTCCCAATAATAACGTAAATACAGACGAGCTTCAGGTTTTTCATTAGTTTTCTCCACTACTATTGTGTTCTAAGAGCGTAATTGTCGTTTTTTTTCTTAAGGAGTCAGCTCTATTCTCTCATCAATACTTCCCCACAAATTATTATAACATAATCGATAGGATGTAAAGGATAAAAGCGACTGAATACATCCATGTTGATCCTTTTGCAACTGTGACCAAATAGTGACCAAAACGGTACCACGCTATTGGTGCACGGTAACTACTACCTTTCCTCGGGTGTGTCCTTCCTCCACATGTCGGATTGCCTCAGGAGTTTCACCCAAAGAGTATTTCCGATCAACGACAGGCACGACTTTGCCGGTTTCCAACAGTTCCTTGAGAACAGCCAAATCTTGCTGATTCACGTTGGCTATGAATGAAACAAGCTTTCTCCCCTTCATCCTTGAAATGAGAGGATTGAGAATCAGCGACCCCAGAATACTCGCAATAGATGAGGAGCCACCAACCAGAACATATACGCCGGTTGCCTTCAAGGCGTGCAGAGACTTACTAATCGATTGGAACGCTGCATTGTCAAGTATCAGATCGTATTCCTTCCCACTTTGCCAGAACTCTTCTTCCGTGTAATCGATCACTTGGTCTGCGCCAATCGACCGAACCATTTCCAGGTTCCGCCCGCTACACACGCCGGTCACATGAGCGCCCATCGCCTTGGCAATCTGAACGGCAAAACTGCCTACACCTCCCGAGGCGCCGTTGATCAACACATGATGCCCTGCCTGTATCCGCCCATGGTCTCGAAGACCCTGCAACGCCGTGATACCCGCAACCGGTACAGCCGCCGCCTGCTCAAAAGTTATGGCTTCAGGCTTTAGCACCAATTTGTCCTCGCCAACACGAGCATATTCTGCGAATCCACCCATACTCGAACCAAAGACTTCGTCACCCGGCTTAAACTGAGTTACATTCTTACCAACAGCTTCAACCCGGCCGGCCATATCGGCTCCGAGTATCTGGTGTTTCGGTTTCAGAAGTCCAAAGCCCATTAGTCGTACCAGAAACGGCTCCCCGCGTAGAACATGCCAGTCAAGCGGGTTCACCGCTGCCGCATGCACTCTTAGGAGTACTTGATTGTCCGTCGGATCGGGCTTATTTGTGTCCAGTAATTCAAGTACATCCGGCGATCCGTACTTGGTGCGCATTATAGCTTTCAACGGTTTTCTCCAAGATAATCGCGAACATGTCGTTCGGCGTGTCACCTCAACACATTCATGTGTATTAAACCTGCCAAGAGCGAACTGTTCTACCTGTTCACATTAGGAACACTTCAAATTACTTCTTCTGGAGTAGTGAATCAACATTAGAAATTCCATTTGGGTTGGTTGCACCTTCCGCGCCACGAATTGTGACTGCGATCGTGGCAAGTTATTGTATGATATTCAGTGATATAGCCAAAGGGTGTGGGGTATCAACCGAAATCTTCGGCACGGTCTGAAGGAGAAAGACCAATTTATTGGTGGAGGTGGGGGGAATCGAACCCCCGTCCGAACATAACATCAGGCCGGTGACTACGTGCGTAGTCGGTCTTTAAATCTCACCCCGCTCGCTGCCGACCGACAGGCCACAGGCAGGGCCAGCCTATTTAGTTTAAGTTCTCATTATAGACATCAGAGAACCGAGTCTTCTTTAATCGACGCCGCATTCACAACTTGAAGACAAAGCTGTGAGGCGACGTGGCACTTTCCTAGCGAACTAGGCAGCCATGGCGTAGTTAGATTCGCCAAATAATAATGTGCCCGGTTTGTTAACGGGGCCCCAGACAACCCCGGCACGCCAACAACAATCCGCTATGCCCGTCGAAACCAAGTCACCCCCATACAGAAATGACTCTACGTGACAGGCGCGTAGGTTGTAACATACCTACCTTGTCAAAGAGCTACTATTCAATATAACCTATCGGTCGATGATAGCAAGTCGGCTTCTTAGTAACGAGAGAAGGCTACAATTGTTGCAAGATACCTGCAATGTCAACTATTACCGAACACCCGTGCAGCTTCGACCAAATATGCGATCTCCCTGCCAGGCGCCTGTCGCTCCGCTTCGAGCAAGGCTATTTTCCGGTGTCGCAACGAGAAAACGGCCTTCACAGCGTCCTTGAACTTGAGCTTAATGACGTCTTCTGCGACTTCCGCAATTAGTGTAATAAGAGTTTCCGCGGTGGTGCTTTCAATCTTCAACTTGGCAAGCTTCATGTGCTCAGTGTACTCATGAGTTAAGTAGTCGAGTTCTTGTTCCAGTTCAGAAACAGATGTCGTATCCACGGCCAGCTCTTTGGCGACTTTACCCATCCAGTAGCGAAAGTCGAAGAGCCGTCTCTGTGTGTCAGGATGTCCACGGAAATCCATGACAGCTTCCCAAGGCGTATCGGGGGACGGCGTTGGCATGTTCTTGATTACGACGTTGGCGACGACGTTTTCCCGCGCAGATGGCATAAGCAGGTCGTCGTGGTGCGGGTAATGGATCAAAGGAACAGCATCAAATTCTGGTTTCCCGCTCAACGAGACACTCTTCGCACGCGCCACAGAACACAAGAATGCGGAGTGAAAATCACGTTGGTGCGTTTCAAGGTCGGTGGATTGAGCACCACCGAGTCTCCCATGCAACTTCTTGAATAGCATATATACGGACTCGGACACCTGCTGCCTATTAATCTGGGCAATTGCGGCGAAGCTATTCACGAGGTCCTGAACGGACTGGCGGCTTGACATCTGTTCTAGGAGCCTCGGTTCCTTTGAGGCGTTACTCAGTATGACACTCAGGATCGCGTTAACGGACGCATGGTCTGTGTATTGCTGTTCAAGCGGACCTAGTTCTGCGTCGAGCCCCGCGTTCTGAAATGCGTCGATGACGACACCTTCTTGTGTCAAGTAGTCAATTGCCGCAGCAGCCTCTAGGTCGTGTATATCAGCGCGCGTTTTCGACAAGCTGCCTACGGCAATATGGTCGAATAACAGGACATCTTGTTTCGTGGGAAAATGAACATCGAGATGTGTGACACCTATGAACTTCTTCTTCACTCCTAATTCCTCACCTGTGTGGCGCCATTGGTCCGGTCTCTAAAGATGACGTCGGTGTAGTGCTGTCACTGGGCAGAACCACCTGCATTTAATTGGGCTCAATTATTAGGGTAGACCAATAGATCTGCCACCCGATGCTGTAGTATAACCTTGTTAATCCACGAAAGCAAGTAAACTGCTATACATCCCAACTCCCACAGCCCCGCCCAGGCGGGGTGGGCCACCAAACCTGTGTCCGGTCACCTACACGGCACGAAGCGGACAGAGGCGGTGTCGTCTTTGAGGATGCGGGTCATCGTTTGAAGGGTGCGTTCGATGTCGTCGGAACTGTTGCGCCGGCCCAGCGAAAAACGGACGGCACAGTGGGCTTCGTCCTCGGAGAGGCCCATAGCCAACAGCGCGTGCGATGGTTTCGGCGATCCTGAACGACAAGCCGAGCCGGAGGAGATAGATACACCTTTTTGATCCAATGCGAGTGTCAATGACTCGCCGCGCGTACCGGGCAGAACCATGCAAAGAGTGTTGGGCAAACGCGGCGCGGTGGAGCCCAGCGTACGCGCATCCGGCAGTAAGTCGCGGATACCTGTTTCGAGTTGGTCGCGGAGGTCCTGGATGCTGTCGATATCCGGCAGATGTTTGTGAGCCGACTCAGCCGCCGCACCGAGACCGACGATATTGGCCAGGTTCTCGGTGCCGGAACGCAGGCCATACTCCTGCCTGCCGCCGTGGATTAGCGGATCGATCTCGATCTCCTTGCGTACATAGAACGCGCCCACACCCTTCGGTCCGTACAGTTTGTGTGCAGACAGAGAAAGCATGTCGACACCAAGCGCGTCAACATCGACAGGTATCTTTCCGACTGCCTGGGTTGCATCGGTGTGGAAGATTGCGCCACGTTCATGCGCAATTGAAGCAAGTTCAGTAACAGGTTGGATGGCGCCGGTTTCGTTGTTAGCCATCATGAGACTTACCAGAAGTGTCTGATCGGTAAGCGCCTCTTTGAGAGCCTGCGGATCGATAAGGCCGCTTGAGTCGACCGGCAAGAACGTCACCTCGTAACCGAACTTCTCAAACCAACGACATGTTTCCAACACAGCCGGGTGTTCGATGGTGGATGTAATGATATGCTTCTTATCGTTGAAGTTGGCGAATACGACGCCTTTGATGGCCAGGTTGTTTGCTTCCGAGCCGCCGCCGGTGAATACGATCCGTCGCGCCGTGCAGTTCAGCAGTTGCGCTAATCGTCGTCGTGCATCTTCCAACGCCGCGCGGGCCTGGCGGCCTTCGTGGTAAATCGCCGACGGGTTGCCGTACTCGTTATCCATGTAGGGTTGCATGGCGTTCTGAACGTCCGAGTCAAGATAGGTGGTGGCGTTGTGATCAAGGTAGATGCGGTGCGCCGATAAATCGGGTCTGTCCTCACTGATAGCACTCTCTGCACCTTGTTCGCCTGAGTCGACATCCACGGCGGCGACTTCCTGATCGACTAATGACACTTCACACAAGAGTGCTTTGTATACCGGGAAGCCTGAGATCGGATCGTACTGGTTGAGGTCGGTGAGGTCGTTGATATTGCACTCCTGCCACGCCTTGGGACCCACCGGCCCGCCGCCGCCCATGTTGGCGTCGATCTGTCCTGGACCGATATCGTCGGTGACCAGCGCCCGCATGGATACCTGGCCGCGCGCGGTGGTGACGTGCACGAGGTCGCCATTGTTGATACCACGCGCTTCGGCGTCCGTCGTGTTGATGGTAACAGTCGGTTCCGGTCTGAGTTTCAACAGCGATTCGACACCGTGGTGCTGTGTGCGAAAATCTGTTACGACCCGCGCGCCGGAGTTGAACACCAACGGAAAGCGATCACTCATCCCCGGCTGCGATTGCGGACTCTCGCCCGGTTCGGTGTAGACCGGCAGTGGTTCGTACCCATGTTCTTCGAGGATCGACGAAGCGATTTCGAACTTGCCGGATGGCGTGTCGAAGCCCGGTTTTCCGTCGGGTCGCAGGCCACCCTTCTCCCATTTCTTGAACTCGGTCATGACACTCGGCGATTGTACAACGCCGCCGGCCTTGCGAACATCGTCCAGCGTGAATCCGGTATTCGCAAGCACTCTCTCAAACAGTTCTTCTTCGGTTTGCGGATAGAGATGCCCATAGCCGAGCCGCTTGGCCAATTCGGCCATGATGAGAAAATCGTTGCGCGCCTCACCGACCGGTTCGACAACTTTCTCGCGCAGCCGGAAGATCGGTCCGTAGGTCATGTAGCTGTCGATTTCGTACATGGTCGTTGCCGGCAGCACGATATCGGCGTAGGCACAATCGGCGGTCAGTTGACGGTCGATGCATACGACAAAGTCGAGAGCGTCGAGTGTTTTCCGCCAGATATCCGGTTCCGGCCACGACGTAGAGATCGATGCGCCCTGGATAACCAACGACCTGATGCGATACGGTTTTCCCTCAAGCACCGCCTGCGGCAGCGCTATGGCATGCGACTCGCCGCGGTAGGAGCTATAGACGGGAAAACGGTCGCGGGCCAGCGCCTTCTTGAGATCGGGGTTGGCGATGTGTCCTGAGCGGTTCAAGGGGAAATGGTTTTGACGCATGGTAAAGCAGCGCCCGCCGGGAACATCCAACTGTCCGGCCAGCGCCCACAGAACCATGGTGGCACGAATGGTCTGTACGCCACCTTCGGAATACTCCAGCCCGCTGTACATTATAGGCGCTGCACCGTGGGCAGAAGCGATCCGCCGAGCCAGTGACACTATAGTATCCGCGGGCACGCCGGTGATCCGCTCTACAACTTCCGGGTTGTAATGCTGCACATGGCGGGCGAAGTCCTCGAAACCAACAGTCCAGTCCTTCACGAAAGCGTCGTCGATAAGTTCTTCCTCGATCAACGCGCGGCACAGTCCAAGGGCCAGAGCGCCATCGGTACCGGGACGGATAGGTATCCACTCGGCCTCGGTCAGCTTGGCAGTGCGGGTGCGGCGGGGGTCTATGACAACGACCTTTGCACCCCGTTTCCGGGCGCCCAGAACCCGTTCGTGGTCCAGCGGTGGACAATCAGTGGCCGGGTTGGCGCCCCAAATTACGATCAGTTCGGCGTTCTCCAGATCGGAGTACATGTTGAACAGCATGCCGCCCATGGTGACGTGCGGCGCAATCATCGCAAAGGCGACATAGCAGAGCGCTCCCACGCCCATTGTGTTGGGTGACCCGAATGGAAAAAGTACGCTGGAGGCCGAGGACACGGCCACTCCTTCAGGCTGGAAGATATCACACAGTGAAAGTTCAAAACTGCCTCGACCGGTGTAGATGCAGGTTGCTTCCGGTCCGGACTCGGCTTTGATACTGTTCAATCGCTCAACGATAGTCTCGTATGCTTCATCCCAGGAGATTCGTTCAAAGTCGTAGTTGCCTCTGGCTCCTTTGCGACGCATGGGGTAGAGCAGACGGTCCTTTGAGTACACGATGTCGGCTGAGTGTTCGCCCAACTTGCAGATGGTTCCAAACTCAGAAGAGTCATCGGCCTTTACCTGGTCGATACGTCCATCGGCATCATACTGAACCGTCACCCAGCAACCAGCCGGACAGATACCACAAAGGGAACGGCGTTTCTTGTTCGCCCACTGTTTTAGTGTTCCACTTTCGGAGATCACCGCACCTCCATCCGCCTATTGTTTTGATTCCGTAGAATCAACTTCCACCTTGTTTACCTGCCATACCGAGTCGGTAAAGTATCGTTTGCCGTCGAAGAGATGTTCGACGACTGAAAACCCCGTATCGGCAGCCAGTCCATTGATGTCTGCATCATGATACTTGTATGAGTATTCCACATGAATCGGCTCCCAGGGATCAAAATGAAACGACCGTCCTATCATCTCGATAAACACATCCTGAGCAACCGTGCTGACCAGATAGCTCTCCATGGCGCCGGTAAACACGTCGTAGGTGCCAAAGTGCCGAAACTTGGAAGTGTCGAACTGCCCGCCGAGTTCTGTGTTGATGCGCCTCAGCATGTTGATGTTGAATTCTGCGGTGACACCCTCTGAATCGTTGTATGCCTTTTCGAGCAAGTCGATATCTTTTTTGAGGTCGAAGCCGATTAACAGGTGGTCGTTGTTGCTGAGACAGTTCCACAGATTGCGCAAAAAGAACCGTGCATCGCGATGATTGAAGTTGCCGATGTTGGAGCCGAGAAAGAGAACGAAATTGGAGCGGTGTGAACTGTTACCAAGCCACGTAATACCCTCGAAGTAATCACACACCAGACCGTTGATGTTCAGGTCGGGATAGCGCAGGCGATAGTCCTCGAGCAGGCCCTCCAGCGCAGCTTTTGAAATATCAATGGGGACATATTGAAACTCCGCCTTCCGCCCAAGAAGTTCCTCGATGATGATGCGTGTTTTGCTGCCGTCGCCGGGACCGAATTCCACCAGGTTGAACGGTGTTGCGGCGGCATAGCCGGCGATCTTGGCTTTGTTACGTTCGAGGGTTTCATGCTCACATCGCGTGGGATAGTACTCCGGCAACCGGGTGATCAGGTCGAACAATCGGCTGCCTTCGGCGTCGTAGTGGTAGATAGTCGGGATAGACTTGCGGGCTTCCGACAGCCCGACCAGAACATCCAGTGCAAAAGCTTCACAGTCGGTGAAGGTGGCGCCGTTGTCGGTTCTGTTTAGAACATGAATCTGCTGCACGGGCGCCTTCCCAAATTCGACAGGCAGGGTTGCTGTTGTTCGTACCGGTTCGGTGCGGTCCTTGTTCTGTTGGACGGGTAGACCCTCCGTGTCTTAGGGTTGCTGATGATACTGTCTACTAACAGAACGTCCATAGTTATCTATTTGTTGGCCGTCTCAATCGACCTGTTCAAAACGACGGCGGCACTGTCTACCGAAGCATGGTCGACATCGACCAGTTTGTTACCGGTTCGCATGAGGTCGTCATCGATGGCGCCAACGAGTTTTCGTAACTGTACAACCACATCCGGCCTTTGCGCCGCCTGTGGCGAAAGCAGAAGCACGGCATCGTAAGGCGGCAAGGCCTGGCCGGGGTCGGCAAGCGCGGTCAGATCAAAGGCGACAATGCGGCCGTCGGTGGAGTAAGCCGATATTACCTCGACTTGCTGTTGGTTGATCGCTGAGTACATTAATGTGGGATCGAGCGTGACCAATTCTTCAAACTTAAGGCCATAGGTATCTACCAGCGCCTGCCATTCCGGACGCTGGAAAAACTCGTAGTCGCTACCCATGGCCATATTGCCGGATACCGGGGCCAGGTCGGCAATTGTTCGCAGGTTGTGTTGTTCGGCCAGGGTGCGCTTGACAGCCAGGGCATAGGTGTTTTCGAATCCGACCGGTCCCAGGCAGACGATTCCATGTTCTTGCTTAAGCCATGTAGTCATCTCGCTAAGGATGGTGTCGCGCGAAGGCATATCGGTTCGCTTCATTACATTGGTCCAGATGGTGCCGGTGTAATCAACGTAACAATCGACCGAACCGCCGGCCAGGGCTTCAAACAGAATTATCGAGCCCATACCCGAACGGAGATCGACCGGCAAACCGGCTTCTTTTAGGCGGGTGGCTATCACTTGAGCGAGAAGGTACTGCTCGGTGAAAGGCTTGCTCCCGACGACAACCGGTTCGGAGGAACCAGATGCCCTCGAACTCGGCAATACCGGAATCAACGAGACAACCAGCAGAACCAGCGCGGCAATGCCGACAAGTGAACCAAGTAGTCTACTGCGCCTGGTCACGGCCAGTTCGGCCAGACGAATGAGTTGATCGATACAGATGGCCAGCAAGGCGGCAGCGATGCATCCCACTATTATAGCTACGACGTTCTGTGTTTGCAGACCGCTGAAAACATAATTGCCGAGCGACGTGGCACCGACCGGGGTGGCCAAGGTAGCGGTACCTACCACCCAGACCGCGGCCGTGCGAATCCCGGCGATTATCACCGGCAGGGCCAGCGGTAGTTCCACTTTGACCAGCATCTGACGGTCGGTCATGCCGATGCCGCGAGCGGCTTCTGTTACGGCCGGATCAACAGAGTTAACACCGGTTACCGTGTTGCGCAAAATGGGCAGGAAACTATACAGAATCAAGGCCAGTACAGCCGGGGCAAATCCAATGGTCCCCAAAAGAGGAACCATCAGCGCCAGCAAGGCCAGCCCCGGAATCGTCTGCAAGACACCGGCGATGGTAAGCAAAGGCCATTGCAGAACTCTGATCCGGGTGACCATGAGTCCGAAAGGTACGCATACCAGAATACCGGCGCTCAGCGCCAGCAGAGTGAGCAACAGATGATTGCCCAAATACTCCGGGAGCAGTTCCAGTTGCGGCATGATCGCTTGGTTGTTCACGCCTTGGGGTCCTTCGTGATAATCGCCGCCAGCCGTTCCGCCTGCCGCCGGGGGGTGTCCAGAAGTTTTTCGACATACGGGTCGTGACCTGAGGCCAGCAGTTGCTGCGGCGTCCCCATGGCCAGTATGCGTCCTTGTTTCATAACTGCGATGCGGTCGGCCAGGGTCAACGCTTCGGTCATATCGTGCGTGACCATGACCACCGTTAGTTTCAGTTCGCGCTGCAACTTTCGGAATTCATCGGAAAGCTCGGCCCGTGTGATCGGATCAAGGGCGCCGAATGGTTCATCCATCAGCATCAGTTTGGGCCGTGCCGCCAGAGCGCGGGCAACACCGACTCGTTGCTGCTGTCCACCGGAAAGCTCACGAGGGTACCGAGCCCCATACTCGGTCGGCGTCAGACCCACCAGGTGCATCAATTCGTCGACCCGGTCCGACACTTCCGATTGCGACCAGCCGAGCAGTTTGGGCACGACACCGACATTTTCCGAAATCGTCATGTGTGGAAAAAGCCCGATCTCCTGAAAAACATAGCCGATCTTGCGACGTAGAGTGACCGCATCGGTCTGCATGATGTCGCGCTCTTCGATGGCGATGCTGCCCGATGACAACGCAATGAGCCGGTTGATCATTTTCAACGTGGTCGTCTTGCCGCAGCCGGATTCCCCCAGGAGCACTACAAGTTCACCCGTCGCTATCTCGCAGGTGACATCGCGCACCGCCCAGGTGGATTGGCCATCGTAGGACCTGGATATCTGCTTAAGCGATATCATCGATGGTCCTATCGTGCTATGAACTCCATGCCCATAATGGATGAAGATAATAGACGACCGTATGCGAGTCAACCGACAGCACCTGGAATTCCCTGTGGGGCATTGGCAATGACGGCAGTCAGGAGTTTTGTCACTACTCTCTGCGGACCTTGTTGATGAAAACCCAGATTGCAAGTGGTGTTGGGCGACCCCGCCCGACACCCCGCGCCACGCGGGGTTTTTCGCGCTTCGCGCGTCGTCTCTTTCTGCTAGCCGTTGCCAAGATGTCCTCGGTTCAGGTATTAAGGCTGTCAGGCGAATTGGGGGTATCGTGACATAGGTAACAGGTGTGTCGGGTCTTGGACGCGCCGAAGGCGTGGGTGTGACCCGACACTTAACTCCTTGTTTGACAGTGGCGGCGGGTCACACAAATCACGCGTTCCGCGTGATTCGCAAGATCCACCGCAACACACCAAAGGGACTCTCGCAACGTTCTCCCCCACATAAAACAACGCCGCAGCGGTTTCCCGCTACGGCGTGCGCGTCGCAACAACTCTGACGCAACGCCCCGCTAAGAGCATGGCGGCGGGATAGGTCCGCCTGAAAACATATAGTCAACGAGATAGACCAGATCGGCGATATCCGGTCCCGCGCCGTTGCCGTCGATGTCGGCCGCCTGGGTGCAAAAAGGTGCCTGGCCGCCTGAGAACATGTAGTCGACCAGGAAGACCAAGTCGGCGATGTCCGGTCCGGCGCCGTTGTAATCGAGATCCCCCCGGATTACACAGCAAAAGTTCGGGTTTGCCCAGTCGAGAAACTCCAGCGCCTGAGCCATCAGAGTGTCGCGCGGCGTGTACTGAGCGTTACCGTTGACGACCGCTTCCAGTCCGAACGAGCAGAAAAGCAGACGGTACTGGGCACTGTATGACACGGCTGCAAAGCCCGACTGATTGTAATACTTCAGCTCGGCCACAGCTTCCCCCAGCGGTGTTATCTGATCGGTAGCCGACTGGTTGGAGGCGCCGCCGGCTCCGCCGATGACAACATAGTCGGTAGTGGGGTGCAACACTTCGGCGCCCGGCGCACTTTCCAGGAACGTGGTCGTGTGGGTCTTGATATATTCAGACATTAGGTAGCCATTGAGGAAGGCCGGATCATCGTTGTTCAACTGGGCGGCGATTCCCTGACCGGTCAACAACAGGCTGCCGCCTGCGTCCATAAATTTCCTCAGGACTGCAACCTGCTCAGCGTCCAGCGGGTCTGCATGATAGTCGCCGGTGAACCAGAGTACCACGCCGTAGTTGCACAAGACGGCTGAGTCCGGGCTGGTATACTCTGTGCTGATCCAGCGATCATACAAAGTTCCCAGACTCAACAACGACATTTGCAGGTAGCTGGACGAATTATCCCCACGGGTGTCGTCAACCAGCAGTACGCTGGCGCCGCCGATGGCCTTTTCCAGGCTGGTGACCACGGTGTCGACGCCATAGTCGGTGGTTGCGATTATTTCAAGCGAAAAACTGGTCATCTGCGACTCATAGGCTGCGTCTATCTCAAAGCTCAACGGTGCGCTTTGGTTGTCTCTCACCTCGCTGGGCGGTACGGCGCCCAACTGGACTGATCCGGTAACGATTGTCAAGCCGCCGTCACCGGTCGATAGATTGAGCGTCACTTCAGTCAGCGCGGCTACATGCTCGTTCAAATTGTCCACGACCAGTTCAATGGTCTCACCGGCTTCAAGCACACCGTCGCCGTCGCCGCCCACATCGTCGGAGAAATGATATCCGACCACACGACTGCTGAAGCGCATCGGAATGAGTGTAAGCTCGTTGGCGCCATAGTTGGGGATGGCCATCTCATACTTGTACGGATTGTAGAAAATGTCGGCTGGGTTGTTGTGACCGTTGGAGGTTCGTGTGCGTGGATATTCAAAGTCGGCATCCCAACAGTAGATGGCGTCCGAGACCCAGTCGGATACATACCAGTTACCGTGTGCATCACGAGTGATACCGTCGGTGGTAGACAGTCCGGTCGCCACCACTGTAGTGAATGTAGAGTCCTCGAGATTTACCTGGACGATAGGCGCGCCGACCGCTTGCTCGTTGAGTAGCAACACACGATTGTTGGCGGCATCGAAGTATATCCCGTTGGGCTGGTCCAGTCCGGTGGAAATGAACGTCGATACGTTGTGGTCGCTCAAACGAATCTTATAGAGTCTATAGTAGTCGTAGTCGGTCGCATACAGATACCCGGATGTGTCGTGCGTCAGGTCGTTGACCATGCCCACGCCGGGAATAGGAATGTAGAAAATCATAGTATCGCCGGTCAAGTCATACCCGACCACACCGGCATACTGCCCGTATGACGAGGATGCGTACAACGTGTCTCCAATGATGTGTAAACCGGTCGTGAATGAGAGCTGCGTGTTGAAATAGCTCTGCTCACCATCGGCGTTGATCTGAATTATGTTGCCGTCACCGACATTGGACACCAGGTAACGATCACGAGGCGCGTCATACTCCACGCTTTCGGGTTCGTTCAACAGGTTGGCTGCTGTCGCCAGGCCGGGGACCATCGGCAGTAACAAACAGACTGTTGCGATCGCAATTCTAAACATCTTCTCCGTCTCCGTCTTTTCAGGTTTTGTGCGAACCACCACCGGGGGCTGGGTTGAACCGCTCTCCGTTTCGGCGTCCAACGTGGCTGCTCGCGTCAAACTTGGATCGATCCTCTTAACATGTTCGATGGTTCCGAAGCTGCTCAAATCTTACACAGGTGGATTGTGATTGTTATGATTTTGATACCGGCACGGTTGGGACAGGTGGCCCATCCGCTTGGGGAGTGTTGAAAAAGTCCCCAAACTCAGTTGCGTCAGGTCTTGCGAATCTGCGCGAGCAGATTTGTGTGACCTGACGATCTTGTCCAGCATGCAGTTATGTGTCGGGTCACAACCACGCCTTTGGCGTGTCCAAGACCCGACACAACACTTAAAGTTCCGTTTGGCGTCATTGCGAGCGAGCCCGCCGCTGGCGGGCCAATCTCATGGCTCGACTCCGCTCGGCATGACGGACGTGTAGCCGATTGAGATTGCCACGGCACGAATATGATAGCCACTTGTGGCCGTGCCTCGCAATGACGGTTCGGTGGGTCTATCAACAAGGGGAGTGTTGAAAAAGCTCCTTTTGTGTGTTGCGGTGGGTCCTGTCCGCCGCGGCGGACGCCAGCGAATCCGTGTGACCCGCTGCCGCTGTCCAACATGGAGTTAGGTGTCGGGTCACAACCATGCCTTCGGCCCGTTCAGGACCCGACACAACGTAAACCGGGGTTATCAGCAAGCCTTGGGTGCACCGGCCGGATGTTGACGGCTAATGTATGTTGCCATCACAATTGGTGGGGAGTATATTGACGCCGCGAGACAACCGCGTTACGCCGGACACAATGACAGATGAACCTCAACGACCTCTATAATTCGGCCCGCTCCGGTCAGCCAACAGCCCAGGAGGATCTTTTTCGAGATCTTTCTGTAAGATTGCGGGTTATTGCGAACCAAAAGATCTGGGACGAAAACGACGCCGAAGATGTAGCCCAGGAAGCGCTGGCCTATATCGCACGAGAGTACTCAAAGATCGAAATCCGCACCAGTTTTGCAGCCTGGGCGGCCAAGGTTCTGGACAATCGGGTTTTGAGTTACATTAAAGCCAAGCGTACTCAGAAAGAGAGAGTCGAAGCATTGCCCGACACCGAACAGTATTCGGCTATTGGAGATTCTGATGCCGAACTCAAAGTGACTTTATTGGATTGTCTGAAGAAGATCGCTCAGTCCAATCCGCGCTATGCTCGTATCATCAACCTGCATTACCAGGGCTACACCACCGAGGAAGTTTGCGGTCGGCTGAACATGACGCCCAACCACTCTTACGTGGCCTTGTCGCGAGCCCGCTCGATGTTGACCGCCTGTCTTGAGAAAGGGGGTGTCGAGCTATGAGCAGTTGTTCCCAGAAACGTTTTCAGTCGATGTTACATCATTATGAACTCAAGCTGTTGAGCGATGATGAACAGTTGCAGTTTGAAGCCCACCTGCTGGAGTGCGATCACTGTTTGGAGGAAGTGAAGCGGTTTCAACGGGTGGCCAGACTGATGACTCACGATGTCGATGTTCGCGATACTGTCCGGAAGCTGGATGACGGTGTGACCGTTGAGCCTGAACTTGCCTCACAAAAGAGCTGGTTTAGCTGGTCGCGACTGGTGCCGACTTCGGCCATCGCAGTCGTGGTTCTTGTCTTTCTGGTGTTGAAAGATTGGCAAGTGGACATACGTCCATCGCAGGAAGCTTTCGCGGTGGAGAATCGTCTGGCCGTCATGCCGTTTGAAAACATGAGCGACTCAGAAGACGCAGATCGTATGGGGGAAATCGCCACCAATTTACTGATCACCGATCTGTCGCAATCGCGATTCGTACAGGTGCTATCCAGCCAAAGCCTGGATGACATTCTACAAAAAGCTGGTGCCGACTCAGAAGCTGACACCGAAGCTGTTCCTCTTGAAGCGGCGCGCAAGGCGCAGGCCCAGTGGATGTTGCAGGGTGCAATCGTCCAGACTGAACCTTCAGTGATAGTTACGACGCAACTCATTGAAGTGGCTGACGGCGCCATTGTCGCTTCGCATCGTGTCGATGGCCAACCGGGCGAAGACGTCTTTGCCGTTATCGATCGTCTCACCGTTGAGATTAAGAGCGATTTGAGCTTGCCTTCGGACGCAAAGCGGGAAGAGGATAGATCGATTGCCGACGTTACCACCAATTCTGTTGATGCTTACAAGTACTACATAGACGGCATGCGATACCAGGCCAGCTTTTACGCAAAAGAAGCGATCGCCGCCTTTCACCGGGCGCTCGAATACGACTCCACTTTTGCCATGGTCTATTATTACCTGGCTGAAATCGAGAACCGAAATCTGATCGAACAGGCGGTGCTTTATTCAGAAGGGGCCAGTTGGAAAGAACAGCGCTACATCCTGGCCAAGCAGGCGGCAACAGCCTATGACAACAATGGGGCCATCGCCTATCTGAAGGAGATCATCGAACGTTTTCCTGATGAAAAGAATGCGCTGATGCGGTTGGCCATGAACGAGTACGCCATGGCTCGGTTTGACGAAGCCGCCGAACACTTTATGGACGTAGTCAGAATCGATCCCGACGACAAGGGCGCGTTTAACCAGTTGGCTTACACCTTTAGCGCCATGGAAAACCTGGACTCGGCTATCTGGGCGGCTAACAAGTATATCGAGCTGGCCCCCGACGAAGCCAACCCATACGATTCGCGCGGTGATCTCTACGCCGTGCGCGGCAAACTGGATGAGGCTATTGAATCGTTCAAGATGGCTCTTGAGGTCAAGCCGGACTTCTATGCATCGCTGGAAAAACTCGGACACATGTATGTCTTCCAAGGTGAACACGAACGAGCCGACTCGGTATACCGTCGGTTGGAACAACTCGATGATGATGCTTTGCGTTCCTGGTCGCGATACTTCCTTGCCTATGGCACCTTGCGCCGGGGGCGACGGCGGGAGGCGCTGGGAATACTCGACCAGGGAATCGTGCGCTGTCGGGATGAAAACCTTCTGCATGAACAATGCCACCTGTATCGCATGAAGGCGCTCATATATGAAGACATGGGACAGTTCGACCGGGCGCTAATTGAGCTTGACAGTTGCTTTGCCTTTTACGCGCTGAAGTACCCCAACGATCACTTGTCTTTCCAGGATATCCGAGCCCGCCTACTGGCTCAATTGGGGGAGCATGACAAAGCCTTGCAAGTCACCGAACAATTGCGCCGGACATTGATCGACAGGGGCGCCCGGTTGGGCAGGTATGACTACGCGGCGGCTATTACAGCCTGGTATCGCGGCGATGAAGATGAAGCCCTGATATTCGCCGACAAGTATGCACCCACCTATGAAAACAAGTTCGGCTACGGACGACGGTACACCCTGGCCCGGCTGTATTTCGACGCCGGTCGTTTGGAGGATGCCATCACCGAGTTTGAGAATCAGGTGAGGGACCTTGAGTGTTCACGTTTGTACTGGGGTGCTTTCAACGTGCGCACCTACTACTACCTTGGCCGTGCTTACGAGCAGTCGCACTGGTACGAACGAGCCATTGCGCAGTACCGTACTTTTCTTGAGTTGTGGGGTAGCGGCGACGAGGACATCGAAGAGATCAACGACGCCCGTGAGCGCCTGGCGCGACTTGAGAGTGAGTCGTAGGTGATAAATCACGTCGTGATAAATCACGTCGTGATAAATCACGTCGTGATAAACCACGTCGTGATAAACCACGCTGTGATAAATCACCAATAAATGGCTCCATGTGCTTCGCTCTTTCCTTACTTCACACTGAGTCTTCTCTTGTAGGTCATTCTGGCGAAGGCCAGAATCCAGTCCTCGGATCAAAGAGTGGATTCCGGGTCAAAGCCCGGAATGAAGGAACGAAGGAGTCTTGTAGATCGTCACTCCCGCAGTCTAGTAGGGCAGGTCGGTCTTTGAACCTGCCACCTGATGCTCTGGGCGGCAGACGTCCTCGTCTGCTCCGTGATTACGATGGATACATTCCCGCAACGGGCAGACCGGGAGGTCTGCCGCGCACACTTTCAGAATCGCAGGGTCAAGGCCAAACCGTGCGTCTTGTTTTCTGGTAAGTAGACATGCCCAACTGAAAACTCGGGCGCCGCATGTTTGCGGTTACAGGCATCGACCGAACGGCCGACAGTGGCAATGTCCAGGACGGCAGTGAGAGTGTAGCCGCCCATACCAATGATGAAACCGAGATTGGATTCGTCCGACTGTACATTGATTGACTCCGAGAAAGACCTCGCTTCGATTGTCTGCCCTTTCATTGCTAATGCAAATGCAGCGAAACCAAGACAGAGTGTACGCACCACGGCACCTGCGGCGAACCGCACCGGTCGGTCGGCGTAGGCATGGCCGGCGCCCGGACCGAGAACTAATCCGCCGCCGATCAGAAAAATGCCCAGATCGGAGTACGCTTCGGATTCTGATCTTGTCAAGGTTGCGCCCAGCGCTACCGGCAGGATTGTACTTCCCAGTGACAGCATCCAGCCTTTGACTTTTGACTTGGGTGCATCCACGACTTGTTCATCGGTTGAGGATTGTGCCGTAACAACAAGCGTCAAGTTCATCAGGATAGCCAGCATGATTCCATATTTGCGCACAACCGATCTCCCCAGTCATAGAGGTTAGTCTTTGTCTGTTCTAATGATTAGACATTTGGGCAGGGAATTCGTTCGATCTGTTCTGCCGATGCGATGGATGCCAATGTTTTGTCTGCGGGCGCAGTTAGGTATCACTGTCGGCCAGTGCATACCAACTCATCATCTGAGCATGCGCCTGCTCAAAAGTCAGATCGGTAGACATAACTTCGTCGAAAGTCAGCCCTTGAATCTCGCTGAGATACTCCACGGCGAGGGTCCATGAAAAGTACTCACGGGCGCGTTCTGCCATCGGACCGGATTGCATGATTTCGATCCGTTTGGACAAGGTTGCCTCCGGATCATTTCGGCGTGCCGCCAGACTAGCTGCATACTCGGCATAACCTTCCGATTTCCACGTTGGCAGATTCAAATTGGTGAGAAAGCCCAGTCGGGCCACCATACAATCATGAACCAACTCATGGGTGGTGGTGTGGACGATCTCACCACCTATGGCTGAGTACTCCGGCCATGCTCCGGTATGCAGGCGACGCTTTTCCAGCAGGCTGAGTGACAGAAACGAGTTGTCAGCCAGGCTGAGGTTGAAACCCGGCACCTCAGCCGGAACCAAAGTCAGCCTTGCGAAAAAACGATACAGGCCGTGATCTCGACAGAGGAAAACATCGAGGTCTTCGTGCCGGTCGTAGATCTCGATAGCCTGCAGTCGTCTGTCAACTTCCTGCGCTATTGTCTGCATTTCAGTGTCGAAGTCGGCATCGGAGTAGAAGTTGAGATTCCCGGCTCTGAATTCGTGGTCGAACAGTGGGTGGGGGAAGGCCAGCGGCGCCAGCCACATCAGAATGATAGTCATCATCGAGACCAGGCCCCAAAGGGTCCATTTCATCGGTTTCCATAAGCGTCGTTTCATTTGGTAGACCTCAGTTTATTCTATTTTCATGCTTCAGTTCTCTCTACGACTAAACCAGAACAGAGTTCGCAATAGAATCGGAGCGGGCCATCTTCGATTCGGCCTATCCAGCCAATAGGTAGCAAGATTATATCGCCATCCCGTCCGGGTGAATGGCTTCATAGTTTCCTGTCCAATACGAAGCTTTGGCGCCTGTCTGCCGAAAGTAGAAGAGTGGATATGTTGTTGCATAATGAATGAAGTTTACCCGTTGATGTGTGATCGTTAGGACTGCAATCCGTAGCTGTAACGGGATTTAATCGACCCCCGATGGTCTTGACAAAAGACATCAAGGAGTTATCATCCGGCCAAAAGATGCCGGTCGTACTTGACAGGTGTATAAGGATAATGTAATACTGTTATAGAGATCGTCGATGATCGAGGCATGAGATGATGAATAAGATAAAGACAGTTGCTCTGACAACCCTGACGCTCCTCGCTTTTGTGGGGACGCTTAAGGCACAAACCGACGCCGGCTGTGTAACCTCCGAGTGCCACGCCGAGATCGGAACCAAGGAATTCGTGCATGGACCGGTAGGAGCCACAATCTGTACCGTTTGCCATGTTAAGCAGGGGGGTAAAGACCACAAGTTCAAACTCTACCTGGAGAAAGAAGAACTCTGCCTGGCCTGCCATGAGGCCAAGCGAGACATGATGCTGGAAGAGCACCTTCACACGCCACTGGTTGAGGGTAACTGCGTCGGTTGTCACGACCCACACCAGAGTGACCACCGTTACACGCTGAAAGGTCGCGCCGCCGACCTCTGCTTTCAATGTCATGACCGCGCCAAGTTTACCGATGAACATGTGCACGGACCGGTAGCCGAGGGAGATTGCAATATCTGCCACAACCCCCACGCCTCACCCTATGAACAACAGTTGGTCGATCCGCCGGATCAGATTTGTTACCGATGTCACGCTGAAAAAATCGAGGAGATGCAAAAACGACATGTCCATCCTCCGGCCGCCGAAAAATGTATCAACTGCCACGATCCGCATGCCGGCCCCGAGAAGAGTATGTTGGGCCAACTCATGCCGGACTTGTGCTTTGGCTGTCACGGTGAAGTCGGTATCGAGGACGTGCCGCACCCGCCGGTGGCCCAGGGTCAGTGCGAATCATGCCACGACCCGCACTCCTCGGATAACCCTCGTCTGTTCCTGAAGCCCGGAACCGAACTCTGTTTTTCGTGCCACACCGACCTGGGACAATATGTGGCCGACCAGAGCTATCTGCACGGACCGGTCAAACAGGGAGACTGCAACGCCTGCCACGACCCGCACGGCAGTGATCACAGTCGTATCCTCAAGAAGTTTTTCCCCAAAGAGTTTTACATGCCGTACCAGACTGAGAACTATGCCCTCTGTTTCGAGTGTCACAACAAAACCGTAGCCCTGGACCCCAAGACCAAAAAGTTGACGGATTTCCGTGACGGCGAACGTAACCTGCACTTCGTCCATGTCAACAAAGATCCCAAGGGTCGCAGTTGCCGGTCATGCCATCAGGTCCACGCCACTGACCAACACAAACATATCAGGCGGTCCGTGCCGTTCGGTTCTATGGCTTGGGACCTGCCGGTAAAATACACCAAACTTGAGGATGGCGGCCGATGCGAGGTTGGCTGTCATGCTGTTAAGGAGTATCACCGTTGATGAACCGTTCAGTCGGTATCTGTATCATGTTTTTGGCGCTTCTGCTTGCGGCCGCTTTGCCCAAGAATACGAACGCCCAGGATGCCTCTGCCTCGGACGCCCGTGAAATCAAGAAACAGGTGCGCAAAATGCTGAAGAGTGGTACGGACTTTTTCGACGAAGGACTGGTCGACTCCGCCACAGCTCAGTTCCAGGGCGTCCTTGCGCTGGATTCGGTCAATCCTGATGCCTTTTACTACCTCGCCCGCGTAACTCTCACCCATGGTGACAGCGCGGCCACCCTGGCCGATCTGAAAGAGGCCGTGGTTAAAGCGCCGCGCTCGTTTCGACTCAAGCGGTTTCTCGCCCGAATGCACCTGGCCCTGAACGAGCCGGCCGAGGCGCAGAAACTGGCCGAAGAGGTGTTGATGATCCGTCAGCGAGACGGCGAGGCTCTCTATCTGAAAGGTTGCGCCCTGCTTATGGCCGGAGATTCCGCACAGGCGGTCCAGATACTGGGGCAGGCCCTGGAGATCACCGAAGCCAGGGGCAAGAAATAATGACGTTTTGGTGTTCCAGGACAGGCCGATGGTCTCTATTAATTATGCTGGCCCTTATCTGTCTGTTTACGGCCCCGGCTGCCGCCGCCTTTCGCCATCTTACCGAGGGCATGGATGCACCCGACTTCACCGGCAAGGATATCACCAGCGGCCAGAAAATAGAATTCAGCCGACTGATCAAAAGCAACCTGGTAATCGTGGTTTTCTGGTCGACCTGGTCGCCCCGTTCGCTGCAGCAACTTACCGACCTGAAGGCTGTCCTGGCCAAGTATGAGGGCCATCCTGTCAAAGTTGTGGCCGTCAACGTCAACGCTCCCAAACTAACTCCCGCCTCCCGCGCCTTAATCGAAAAAACTGTCGTCGATCTGAACCTGCCCTTTGACGTTATCATTGATGACGGCCTCAAGATATTCTACAGTTATGGTGTGATCGCGGTACCCTCAACCGCCGTGGTCGATACATCCGGCGCTATACGCTATGGTCCCAGCGGCTACTCGCTGGCCACCAGGGACATTATAGTCGATTCTATTGAGATGTTTCTGGGACTCAGCCAACCTGACACGGTCATTACTTTCTTCCGTCGCTACCGCCCCACCCGGCGAGCCACCCGCTACTATAATATGGCTGTTAATCTCAAACAGCGCGGGATGTTCGAACGGGCTCTGTCCAGCCTGGACTCGGCTCAAGTGTCCGACGCCAATTTTGCTGCCGTGCATTCTCTGCGCGGTCAGATTTATCTTCACCTGGACAAACTGCCCGAGGCTGCAGAAGCCTTCGAAGCCTCAATCCAACTCGATAGCGCTTCGGTCCCCACCTGGGCCGGTTGGGGACAGGCCCTGTTGAAATCAGGCCAGATCGAGGCGGCCAAGGAAAAACTAAACATGTCGCTATCTATTGAGGATACGTACACACCGGCTCTGATGGATCTGGGTCTGTGCTGGGCTGAGACTGACAGCCTGGATCATGCTATCGAGAATCTCGAAAGAGCGGCCGAGCTGAATCAGATGGACCCGCAGATTCACTATTACCTGGGTCGGCTCTACCAAAAAGCCGGGGACTCAGCCAAGACGATTCAATCATACGTGAAAGCGTTATCAATTCATTATCCGGGCGAGTAATCAAGGAGATGTACTGATATGGTACTCAGAAGAAATGCTGCAATGAATGACCTAAGTGACACCCGATCAAAAGGCAGGGTAGCCTGGACTTTTCAGGCCTTGATGTTTGGTCTTTTGTTGCTGGCTGCGGCTGGGGTTGTCGCCGATCCAACTGATCGCGGACTGGCCCCCCACGATACAACTAAAGCCAATCCTCCCCAAATCGGCGCTTACCACGGACACCCTACGCCCACAGGACAAAAACTCAACTACGATTCCCTCTTTCGCAATGCAACCTCGTTCCGAGTAGCACCCAAAGCTCAGGCTCTCATCGACAATGTCATGCTCAGGTATGGAGGCCGCTCAGAGCTTTCGAAACTGACTTCCCTCGCCCTTGAGTACGCACCTGAAGATGGTGCAGGCACAGGTGTAAAGGTTACCAAGGTGTGGAGTTCCGATCGTCGTCTGAAGTACTCCAAGCTCGCAGTCCAGCCTGTTTCACGGTTCCTGAACGGCCAGGAATGTTGGCTGATCGTCAAGGGGCAGGTCCAGCCCGCTTCGACGCAACGCTACGTTGCGGAGTTGTACAGCTACCTGGTTCTCGCATTGCCGCTGGCAATCGAGCAGGAGTCCTTTAACGGGACCAGGCACGGCCTACGAGATGACGATTCTCTTGAATATCTCTATCTGCTTAAAACGGACAGCCTCATGATTGTCCTCGGAGTTGATACTGACGAGCACCTAATCAAGTCGGCCGAAGGAGTCGTTTACGGCGAAGGCAGCAGAACGATCTTCAAGAATCTGTTTTCAGATTTCAGAGAAGTCCAGGGCTATACTTTCCCCCACCGGATACACAATTTCTCAATGGGTTTGGATATGGGAGCGCTCATCTTGAAAGATGTCCAGATCAATCCCACTTTGCCGGAGAACCTGTTCCGGCCGAACAAGAAAATAGAGGCAGCTCATCCGCACTAGGCAAAACTCGATGACGTGATAGTCGCTGACCATGTCTGTTTCCACAAACACCCACCGCAAATGGTGGTTTGCCGTTCTGATTTGCCTGCTTGCGACAATTCCGGTCGAAATCACGCGAGCAGGCAAGAAAGATGACAAAGAGAAAACCTGCCCGGATTGCCACCCCAAGATCCACAAGGAAATGAAGGGGGAATTCAATCACAAGCCTTTTGACAAGCGAAACTGCGAAGCCTGCCACGCCGGCCACGGTTTTCGTAATAATCTGGTTCTTAACGGTTCTGTCATGGAAGTCTGTACTTCCTGCCACGAGACTATCGAAGACCTGCCTCAAGTCGGCTTGCACTACCCTATTCTTCAAGAGAACAGTTGCGTCGAATGCCATGAACCCCACAGCGCCGATAACGAAAAACTGCTCAAAGTGCCGGGGATCGGGGGTTGTTTTGAGTGTCACGACGAGCCTCCTCCGGCGGGCAAAGGTGTTCACCAACCGTATGCCGATTCATCCTGCTTTGACTGCCACAATGCCCACGGCTCGATGTTTGCCGGACTTCTGCAGCTACCGCCCGGGTATATTTGTCTGGGCTGCCACGATGGCGTCCTTGATGGCTTCGGGCCCAACGAGATGCACTCCGGCGACGACCTGAGCTCCTGTGAACGATGCCACGACGGCCATGAGTCACCCCATACCGCACTCCTCAAGAAAGAACCTTATGACCTTTGCCTTAGCTGTCACGAGAGTATAAAAGAGCTGCTGGTCGGCGATGAAATACATGAAGCTCTCGAAGATGACGACTGCCTGATTTGCCACACGGTTCATTTCTCCAGGCATGGCTCGTCACTCACAGACCCACAGAAGGATCTTTGTTCGGGCTGCCACGGTGAGATTGAAGAAGCTATCAGCGCCGAGAACAGCCATGCTGTTCTGGAAGACGAGGACTGCACGCTTTGTCACGATCCCCACTCGGCGAAACTTAGCGATAATCAGGTGGATCTATGCATCGCCTGCCATGATAATGAGGATACTGTTTTTGTGGACAAGCATATCAAACTTGACCCCAAAAACTGTCGCGATTGTCATAATCCTCACGGCTCATCTCGGGCCGTGCTCATAAACGATGACCTGCATGTTCCGTTTGAGGATGGTGAGTGCGAAAGCTGTCATGAGGACGGAATGACACCTTCCGATTTGCGATCGGAGGACATTTGTCTCAACTGTCACGATGTTGAGCCATCGGAAAGCCCTCATAACTCGTTGGAAATGAATAACAAAGCGTGTGTCGATTGTCATTCGCCTCATACAGCACAATTACGATAAGGTTATCTACGTTTCGCCTCTTTACTCCCATCCCGTTCGTAATCATTGAATTATGAATCGAGAGAATATAAATCGACGTTTTTGCCTCTTTCCCGGATCGAGTTAGGGAAAAAAATCACAAGATAATCTGATACAGCAGAACCACGGAGGGCTGTAACGCTTCCCTATGTGGTGATTGTGCACCAACTTATGTCAACTTCACCTAAATTGTCAAATAACCCTCCTTTTTTTCGAGAAAAGGTACTTTTTGTTAAGATTCGACTTGACGAGACAAATGATATCGTTATTTTTGTCACAAGCGTGTCATGAAAAAAGAAAGGACACGGCGGAAATGGAAAGGTCGAGTTACCGAGAAAGTGTTGAACATGGAACTGATGGAGCTTTTTTTTCCAGCAGGCATTGTGATTTTTCTCACAATATGTTCGGTATCTCAAGTACGTCATTTTGTAATCTGGAAAGTTATCGATTGATCGGATAGTCATGAACATCATCGTTTGCAGATATGGAACTTGTCAAGGTCAACTAAGTCGACTCCAGTGGGCAGTCGAGTCACGCTACGACCGGGCGGCCGCTCGGTCCTTATCCTTGAGCTAATAGGAAGAAAGGGAATGAGTTTCCAATACGGACATAGTGGAGTTTGTGATTTCTCTCACAAGAACTCGTACAGAGAGGGTCAATTTTGCCTGCAAAATGTTCCATTGCAACGAATAACGATGAACATGCCGATAATGAACCTACCAGGGTTAGCGGACCACGATTGTGATTGTCCTCACAAGAAGTCCGAGTTATCTTCCAGCGCTGTAGGCGCTGGACCTTCTTTGGAGGGAACAGCATGAAGCTAACAAAAGGTTCATTAAAAGGATTGGAACGCAACATGACAACGAGGACTTGTCGTTTACTGACGGTTGCACTGCTGGTGACACTCATGATGGTGTCGTCGACTTATGCAGCCGGACCAAAACTGGTTGGTGCTTTCTTTGTCAAAGGAAAAGTTGGGTTGAAATGGACGGCTGTCGCAAACGCCTCCGAGTACATCATATATCGCAAGGATGCCAGTAGCGACTTTGCAAAACTGGGAGCCACCGACAAAACAAATTACTTTGACACTCAACTACAGGCTGGGGCTGTTTACACATATAAGATAGCCGCTGTTGTTGACGGCGCCGAGATCGAAGGTTCTACCAAAGATGTCAAGTTGCCGGCTTCGATCGATGCTTTTTCTGCGCCAAGAGGCGTGATGTTGCGGGTAAATGATCGCGGAAACGGAATATCCCTTAGATGGGATAAAGTAAAAGGGGCTATCGCTTACAACGTCCTTCGCTCTTCAACGGCCGGCTCAGGACATGAGTTGGTTGGTAATGTTTCAGAGAACTCATACAACGACAAAGAGAATCTCGTCGGTGGCACTGTCTACTACTATACTGTAATTGCGATGAATGAGGAGTTTGAGGAGAGTGGTCCCTCGGAAGAAGTCACGATGAAGTTCGGACTGTCCGAAGAGGAACTGGCGGAACTGGCCGCCGCCGAATCAACTATTGATCTGGACTCCATCAAACTTGAATTTGTTTTTGAAGTGACAGAGGCGGAAGGCACACCGCTGAAGAATCCTACCAACCTTGATATCAATTCCAAAGGTGATATTTATATCACAGACAAGAATAACCAAAGAGTTGTCTGCACCGACAACAGGGGAAATGTGAAGTTTACCTTTGGAACGGGCATGGAGTCCGATGAGCGGGACGATCCGCCTGAGGGAGCGTTTTTGTCCCCCTTCCAGCTTGCTATAGACACGAAGGACCAAGTCTACGTGGCGGACGTCGTTACAAACAACATACAAGTGTTCACGGCCGATGGTAAATTCATCAAGAGAATCATCGTACCCGTTCAAGGCGAGCAGTCCGGACTCAGAGCAAATGGCCTTGACATTTTTGATGATGGAAGGATTATCTGCTCTGATGTCGGCAACGGGCGGGTTTTGATTATCGACGACAACGGCAATATCCTCAAAGAGTTTAATTCCGGTGAAACATTTCTCGCTCATTACCCCAACGGCGTTAAGATAGTCGATGGTAACAGCTTTGTTCACACCAATCCGGTTATTGGCGAGATCATTGTCTCAAATCTTAACGGTGAAGAACAAATGCGTTTTGGCGGAATGGGTACAAACATCGGCGTGTTTGGCCGTGCGGTTGCTGTGGCTGTCTCAGAAGACGGCATGTACTGGATCTCAGACGCTATGGGTAGCAATGTTCAAGCCTTCAACAAAGAAGGTGAAGTGAAGATCGTTATACCGACCAACTTTTTCTCAGAAGAGAAACTACAGATTGCCGGACCGCGCGGAATTCTCGTTCAGGACGGCATGCTATATATAGTAAGTGAAAGAAGCCATAAGTTGTTGGCCTTCACCTATCAGATAACAGTTACGGAAGATTGAGAGATTAACAAGTGAGAAACATAGATTTTTCTCAAAACCCACACCATAATAACTTTTCTACTCCTGGAGGTATGAAAGGATGAAGACTGTATTAACCCTCGTTATCGGTGCCGCTCTGTTGGCGTTACCAATGGCGGCAATTGCTGGAGTCGATGGCGGCGACCACGATCTGGTCGACGGTACTGGTACTACCAACGACGTTTCAGCACTAACCAATCTTGACTTGTGTACATCATGTCACTTGCCGCATAATGCGGAAGCCGGCGCAGCCCGGTTATGGGCGCAGGCCGTCGGTAGTGCTGCTGGTGTTGCGGGTCTGTGTCAATCCTGCCACGATGGTACGGTTGCTGCGGAACAAATCACAACCGGTTCGCAGCCTTTTGACAACCATTTGCATTATGGAACGTTGGTTGCAGACTATGCTTCCTGCTCCGGTGCCGGAACTTCCTGCCATGACGTTCACACCCAGAATGCTGACGGTACTGGCAAATTCCTGACCACTGCCGCTGCTTCTACCGGTCAATGTGCCGATTGTCATAATGGTGTTGCCCATACCAACTTCACCCTGGCTGACAAGTTCCTGCAGACCGAAAACCATCCCCAGGATGGATCCTTCGGCTGTGGTGACTGTCACTCGATCTCTGTAGTCCACGGTACTGGTACTGTTGTGACTCAGAGTGGTAGTGTTGAGCCCGTTGCCGGTCAATGGTTGCTTCCGATCGACAACAACACTGCCAACGCCTGGGGTGGCGTCTGTGTCGCTTGCCATGAAACCAATACCGCTCCTTACACCGGTACAGTGACTACCGAAGGCTACACTCTTGCCACTTTCAAGAACTCAAGCCCGGCCTCCCTGCTTGGAAGGCACGTAACTGACGGTTCCGGCCCCAATCATACTCAGACTCTGGGTGGTTGCGATGACTGCCACTTTGTCCACAGTATGCCTGGTGGTGGTGGAATCGAGATGCTGCAGAAGGTTGACAATACCGACTCAGATGGCTGTGTGGATTGTCACTCTAACGTAGCCAATGCTCCTATCTTTGGCGCAAACAGTCACCCTGTCGATGCAGATCCTTCTTTCACTTTCCCAGCGGCATTCCCGCTTAGTGATGAGATCGACGATGCCAATCACGGCGATGCCAACGATTATGGCTCGGCCGTTTCACAGATCGTTTGTGAGAGCTGTCACTCGGTTCACAGAGATGGTGTAGCGACAACGCAGTTCCTGAGAGCGAACAATGACAATGATGCTGTTTGTTCAGCATGTCATACTGCTAACTAAGCTATAGCGATTAGCTTAGAATTGTTTTTGGGCAGAGTCCGGGTTATGACCCTGGCCCTGCCCTTTTTTTCTTTGAGAACTGAGACAAAGAGAATTGATTTGAGTTGCTTTGAACTACTTGGTACTAACAACAATCGTTTGTCTTAGCCTGGGCAGCATGTCTGCGGCTTCGCCGGACCTGGAGATTCTTGTTCCGGATAGTCGAGTGTGTGTAAATCATGGCCATGTCATGATAGTCGGCAAGACGGAAGCAACGATTGTTGATATCATCCTGGACGCAGCAAGCTATGCCAGCATCCCGGTAATCGACAGTTTCTTCCATAAGCAGGTTGAGTTTGGTTATGGTCTGCACGAAATAAAAATTATCCCTGTCTACTCAGGCATATCCACATCAATAACAGATACTGCAACGATCGAAGTTATATATGCCCCGAAAGTAAATTTCGAGTTCAAGACATTATATCCTGATTATTGGTTCCACATCCGGGAGCTCGACCCCGTGTGCCTGGACTGCCACGATGTAAACTATGCTGATTTGGATAAGGTTGAAGGTACAGAATCCTGTTTGAGCTGCCATGTATCTTTGAGAGACAATTTCATCAAGCATACCAAAGGTGAGGACGAGACATGCTTTTTGTGCCATGACCTTGGTGCGGACCTGGTAGCCGTAATTGACGAACAAACCGAATCAAAGAACCCTTGCTTCAAGTGTCACCAGGACAAGATAAAGTCCTTTGACCAGGAATATGTCCATGGTCCGGTAGCCGGAGGAAGTTGTCTTATCTGCCATGCGAGTCATGGGTCCGATAATGAGCATCTGCTCAATCTACCGGAGGATATGTTGTGCTTTGAGTGTCACAGTGATGTTGAAAAACAGGTGAAGGCTTTGGTTGTCCACCAGCCGTTTATTGAAGGTAAGTGCGGCGAATGTCATGATCCTCATTCAACCAATAATGAGTGGATATTGAAAGTGAAATCTGAAGCGGTTTGCCTATCCTGCCATGATCCCGAGGGTGATCTAAAAGAACATGAACATCCATTTGCCGTGAAACCAAAGAGGAAACTGCAGAACCACCTGGAATTGACATCAGACGGCCGACTGGAATGCCTTACCTGTCACAACGCGCACTCTTCCGACCAAACACACATGGTCAAGTCAGATAGCAACCTCATCTGCTTAGGTTGTCACATGGATTTGTTATGAGACATGTCAAATCAATATGTTTGGTGTTCGCTCTATCAGCTTTATTGCTGGGCAGCTGTGGTAAGCCGCCGACGCCGGTGGAGGAAATATACTGGCCCAAGGCTCCTCAGACTCCAAAGATCAAGTATGTAAAGACAATCTACGGCAATGAGAGCCTGAAAAGATCGTTTTGGGGTGGTATCAGAGATTTCTTCTTCGGCAAAGGTGACCGGCATTCCATGGGAAAGCCATACGGCGTTACCTACGACGGCCGATCAAAACTCTTCATTGCCGATACTGCCAAGAAGGGAATACTGGTTCTCGACCTTGATCGGGGTACCTCGAAGTTTTTCAATTCATTGGGGAGCCAGGGCTATCTGGCCGAACCGGTCTATATCAAACTCGATAGAGACGGGCTGATCTATGTGAGCGACACAAAACTGAAGAGAGTCGTGGTCTTCACGCCGGTTTATGAGTTTTCGCATTACATTGGCTCACACGATGATTTCCAAGGACCGGTGGGTATTGCTTTTTCGAGAAATGAAGATAGGATATTCATTGTGGATTCTCAGGGGCATAAGGTAAAGATATTCACTAAGGACGGCAGCTTGGTGGATGAATTTGGCCACCGAGGGGATAAACTGGGCGAGTTTCACTATCCCTTGACTGTTGCAACAAATAACGGCGATTCGGTCTACATTGTGGACTCTTTTCATTCCTCCGTCCAAGTGTTTGATATTGACGGGACGTTCTTGTTCAGTTTTGGATCGTCAGAGAGTCATCCCGGGCCAATGGCTCGTCCGAGAGATATTGCTATCGATTCTGACAACAATATTTATATTACCGATGCAATCAGAAACGCCGTGCACATTTATGATAATACCGGCAGGGTATTGTTGAGATTTGGACAAGGTGGTGTCAATGCCGGTGAATTCAGACTTCCAGCCGGTATTTCAATTGATGATGACGATTACATATATATAGGCGATTCAATAAACAAGAGAGTCCAGGTTCTTAGATACCTGGGACAGGAAACCTCTGACAACTGAGGACTGTGCCATGAAAAATCTCATAATCTTACTGACAATCGCGAGCATAGCAATATTGAGCAGTCTTTCTCTTGCCGGCGTTCGAGAGACCAAGCACAATTTCACATCACAGACCTATAGCCCCGGCGCATTTTTCTACAGTACTACCCGGCCGTGCTCGTTCTGTCATACCGCTCACAACGCCGATCCTACCGATCCGGCGCCACTTTGGAATCATGAAAACTCAGGCCAAACCTATGACATGTACAACTCCAATTCCATGAACATGTCACGAACTCCCCAACCAAACAACGGATCGCTGGTTTGCCTTTCGTGCCACGACGGGACAATTGCCATTAACTCTCTTGCCAACGTACCTGGACCGCAGGGCGCCGGCAACTATGGATCGCCTGGCGGGTCGGCGCTTGACGGCGCCGGCAAATTGACGGCAGCTTCCGATTCATACATCGGCACAGATTTGCAGGACGACCATCCCGTTGGCATCATCTATGATGACACTCAAGATGCAGAACAGGGCTTCGAGCCAAAGACAGGAAACTCTCTCCTATACCCCGATAAGCTCCTGTATGATGGGATCTATGTGGAGTGCAGTTCTTGTCATGACCCTCATGATAATAGCAACGGTTCTTTCCTGGTAGAGTCCAATGCCAACTCTGCCCTGTGTGATCGGTGTCATAACAAGTAGTAAGAGTTCTCTTGAAAGTAATCGACCACACATATTTCCGGGCGATTTCGTTTCTCCTGCTGCTGTTATGTGCGGACATTAAGGCACAAGACCTAATTGATGGTTTGATTGGAGTTGACTTTTTCGCCATTAACTCCTCCAGTGAATCACACCAAAGCAGTTACCCGGCGGTCGATGCAACCCGTTTGATGTCAAACCACTTTGTGAGCTTTGCCAATCGCGGGAATGTCATAAGCGAGCACTTCGCCAATTACTCCCTTTATACAAAGCTGAGAGGTTCATTTACCGCCATGAACGGGAGGGATGTAGATCAGAGTTCCTATGTATCTCCGGACATAAATACTCTCAATGGCAACATTTCCTTTTTCCCCAGACGCTCATACAGTCTGAATTTGTTCTATCTCAAGATGAAAGATGTAGCCCTAAGGTATAGTAAAACCAACCGCTCAAAGACGGAACTCCTGGTTCCCGGCCTTGCAGCTTTACAGAAATACCGGCAGGATGGCACCGAGTACGGAGCATTTCTTTCAAGCATTCTATTTAAGGGAGCGACGGTAAGAGCAAGCCATAGTGAGAAATCGACTCAGAATTCTTATGACTACGATTTTAGTGAAGACAAGAATATTGCCGTTACTACCCTCGAGCTTGAAGGTGATATTTTCACCAATACGGCGCAAGTTACGTTTTCGAACAGCATTGATGACGACTCTGTGAGAATCGTCAGTGGAACAATCAATGAAATCATCCCTCCCGGCATCACCACTACCTTCGTTTTTGATTCGGGTTTTCATTTTATTGATATCATCCCTATGCATATTTACAATCAGACGTCACTGACTCTCAATGTAAATCGAGAAAAACGTTATCTGGTCAATATTGAAGTCGAGAAATTCCCGATCCAAAGCGAAAACTTTAGTGAAGATACTGAATCCAATCTCTTCTTCGATTATCTGGGCAAGGACCTGACGCTAAATGCAAGTTATGTTCGCCAGGATGGTCTCAGGAAGAACACCGGCGCCAGACAGTTGGACAACATTATTAAGAACGCTCTGAGATATGACCTTACCAGGAAAATCAGTCTGGCTGTAAACACTGAAAAGAGTGACAGAGTAAGCTCGAAGATCAATAAGAACGATCAGACCGCGGATGAGTTCAAGAATACCTCAACACTTTCTTTTACACAGAAAAGGGGCCTTCTCGGGAGTTTTGCCCATCAGTATGGAAAAGTTACTAATGTCAATCCAGACGGAGTGGTAGACATTACCACCGATGCAAAATACATCCCAAGAATCTCTCTGCCATCAAGAAGATTCAAGCACAATATGGCTCTCAGTGGTGAGCTGAGTTTTCGAGACCAGGCCGGTGGTACAGTCAGCAACACTACAAACAAGAATATCACGCTTCTGAATACAATGGAGATATTCCGCAAGAAGATCAAGTGGGTACCGACCTCTACAGTGAAAATCGACTCAAGACACAAGGTTGAGGACACCCTTGACACCAAAACTAATGAACTGAACATTAGCTCAAGCCTCGAAGGCAGTCGACTGGCCACTCAACTGCTGGGAGATGTTTCATCCAAGCTCATCCATTCGTACCTTCGGACCGTAACAGATTCGGACCCGAAGAGCAATTCAACCATTGGATGGGAGATGATGCTCCAGAAAAAAATCTCTGAGGACCAATCGATCTCTTTTCGCACAGCTCATTCCTGGAAGTTTGCAAGTGATGTTACCGTTGAAATGGTTGACTCGGTTACACAAACTCCGACCATGGTGAAAGTCCCAACGCCAACACAGTATCAGAACTCAAGTTCAATCGGATATAGTTCAACCAAGTATGAGGATGTTGCTTTTTCCACCATCATAACGGTGTCAAATGCCCCTGGTTCCAAAACATATCTGGGGTCAGCATCAGTTGAAGCCTACATCCCGTATATCAGATTCCCTTTTTCCACAGAAGTCTCCAAACAATACAGGAGTTTGGATGGAATGCCTCTACAGACATCTTTCAAGATGGAATCTCTGGTTGCGTTTAAGTACAATCAGATGAACCTGAAAATCACACATCTCTATACGTCGGAAAAACTTGTGCTTGACACCTATAGGTCGTGGGAGTTGTCTATAAGCCTAACGCGGACCTTTGGCATATAGTAAGTAGCTATGATTAGATATTCTTCCATGCTGTTTGTTGGTATCTTACTTGTTGCGCTAACGATACCAATCAATGCGATTGCCGGTAAACTGGTTTGGCCACCTCATCCCGATGAGCCAAGAATCGAGTATGTCGGGGAGATTCTCTGCAAAGACCTTCGCGCTGGAAGCGGCTTCTTCTCCAAGATAACGAACTTTCTCAGCGGCAAAAACCAAGATGATCTTATCAGATTGCCGTATGATGTCATCGTCGTAAAGGATAAGATGTACCTTACCTGTCAGGGAATTCCAGCCCTAATTGAAGTGGATCTGTCCGATAACAGCTTTAGTAAGCATCACAACAAGAAGAACCCTTTTGGTTTCCCACTTTGCTTATGTCTTGGAAATGATGGAACTATATTCATTACTGACGGCGAAACCAGGTCCGTTTACGAGTTTGCGGATGGAGAAGTCCGTCCTTTCATCACCGATGGGCTATCCAGACCAACTGGCATATCGGCCAACGTTGAAAAAGAGAGGCTATATATAGTTGATACCGGTGATCATGATTTGAAGATATTTGATTTTGATGGAGAGTTGATTAGGACTGTTTCGGAGCATCTGACTACGGAAGATAAGTTTCATTTCCCTACTCATGTTTCAACTACGATCGGCAATAATATTCTCGTGACCGATGCTCTAAACTACAAGATCAAGAGGTTTGATTCCGATGGACATCTGATTTCATCTTTTGGGGAGGAAGGTGATGGACCCGGGACGTTCTCGCGTCCCAAAGGTGTGGCGTCTGATAGCGAAGGCAATGTCTATGTGATCGACAATCTGTTTGACAATTTGCAGATATTTGATTCTACCGGCCGTTTCTTACTGGTGATAGGATCTGTGGGCAGTCAAACCGGGCAGTTCTACTCCCCCTCAGGAGTTGCAATAACCAATGACACCGTATATATTGCAGATACATATAATGACCGAATTCAAATCCTTCATTTCTTAGGATGTCCAAAATGAGGATTAAGTTAGTCATATCGTTCTTTTGTCTGGTCTCCCTGTTTTCAGTATATGGTGCCTTTGGCGCCGGTACCATCAATGATACGCGGCACAACCTGTCGGTGTCGGGCACAGGTGATATAAAATCACCCACAGAGACTCGTGTTTGTATTTTCTGTCACAGCAGTCACAACGCTTCCACAGAGGGCCCCCTTTGGAATCACAAGACGGCTTCTCAAAAAACATTCCAAACATACCAGCGTTCAACAATGTACAGCAGACCCGAACAGCCGAATGGCTCAACCAAATTGTGTCTCTCCTGTCATGACGGTACGATTGCCGTGGGGGCCGTTCACAATAGAGCTTCTGTCATACCTATGAACAATGTAGGCTCTTCGGGCGAGATACCCGCTACCAGAGAGAGTCACATTGGAACGGACCTAAGTGGTACCCATCCGGTGTCGGTCAAATTTGATCAGCAGGTCGCCCTGTCGAGCAGTCACCTAAAATGGCCAATATCGAATCTGAGTGAGTCAGCCATGGTTGACTATAATGGCTTTGTGCAATGTACATCCTGCCACGATCCACATGATGACTCTAAATCGGTTAAGTATCCATTTTGGAGAGCATCCACTTTCAGCGAGGTCTGTAAGGCTTGTCACGAGTTTTAGGAGAAGAGTTGAAGAACACAATCTACATAATAGCTTTCACAGTTGCCTTTCTTTCAATAGGTAGTTCATTTGCTCACATCGACAATTCTCTGCTTCCCGAAGAATGCGGTTCCTGTCATGCTGGACATGGCCTCAAGGGCGAACCGATGCTGAACCACGCCGAAGAAGAAATGTGCTACCAGTGTCATGGTTCGGAGAGTAACCGAGCCATGATGAAAGCAACCGGAAGACTGGCTCAGCAGGCCGAACTTGCTGATCTGGAGAAGGAATTCAACAAGCTCTATCGTCATCCTGTCAAGCAGGGTACGGGCCATTCGTCGAACGAGAGGTTACCCGGTTTATCCTCATCGTCGGTCAATCATGCAGAATGTGTTGACTGTCACAACCCACACCAGGAGATTGTCGGTGGAGAGAAGAATTACGATGTTCGCGGCTTGAGTCTCTCCAGTCAATATGTCGACAAGGCCAGTGAAGAATACGAGATATGCTTGAAATGCCATGGAACTGACTTTGGTATTAGAAGTACATCCAAGAATTTCACGCAGGTGTTTGCTCTCAACAACCGGTCACAACATCCGGTAACAAAGGACATACAAAACAACAGGTCGGTCAGCCTGCTGATATCATTGGATTTCGAGAGTAGTCTAAAGTGTTCCGACTGCCACAGCAACGACAACAAAGATGGTCCCAAAGGGCCTCATGGCTCAAGACACAAATACTTGCTCAGTGGCAACTACGACACCGATGTGTACAACATCGAAAACAATCATGCTTATGAGTTCTGCTACTCTTGTCACAGCAGAACAAGTATCCTGTCCAATGAAAGTTTCCCGCTACACAGAGAACACATTGTTGGTGATCTCGCCCGGAATCGAAAAGGGACTTCCTGCTATACTTGTCATGCTTCCCACAGCTCCAAGGACAGTGAGTATCTGATAGCCTTTAATCCGGAAGCCGTCACTGCAGACGATGTTTCTCGCAAGGTTGAGTTTGATTCTTTTGATACGAATTCAGGTGCTTGTTATCTGAAATGCCACGATCATTCCCACAGTCCGGGGAGATACGAGAAATAGCATCCTACACGGCGCCCTGTCTTCATCTATCATAGAGACTGGCTAGTGTCCCCAGACTATCTGCCCCATCTCCCTTCTTGAGCAACGGATACCGGTTAGGTCTCACTATAAGAGAGCATGATCGGACTGTTATCTTTGGCTGCGGGGTGCTTGCCTGAAAAGAAGAAGCCATCTCAAATCATGAGATGGCTTCATTAGTTTCACTGTGCTTGCGGTCTCTTACTCTTCCGAATCAACGAGAATAGGTCCCTTGGCAGATTGATGGCTGATATCAACAAATGTCGGTCTCTCGCCCGGATTACCATTTCTCCTGTTGACGATCTGAGAATACTCGATGTTACTCGTCGCGGCAATTACCCTGTAATTGACCATGATAATGACGTCTTCATTCTCAAACACCACCTCGCTAAGAGGTCTGTTGTTGACCTTAAGACCGATGGCCTTGCACTCTGGTGTGTCATAACGATAAATATCAATCAGCACTGCCGACGGATGTATATCGTATATATTCATGAAGTCGGACCATTTCGGAACTTCCGCTTTAACGGCGAGGACTTCTTTTGGTGACATTTTGGCAAGTTGGGCCATAAAGAACACTGTCGGTACTTCTTCGATGGTGACATTGCCGGCGGCGATCCGATCGACATCTTCATAACTGACATCGAAATAATCGCCGACCTTCCTCAGGTATTCGTTGTCGACATTTTCAGCTGACCAGAGAGTACCGGCAGTCATTAGAAGCATGATTGTTATCAAGAGGGTTAAGGGCAGTAGTTTTCGCATACAAACTCCTTTGCTTGTTTGATACCATCAGTCAATTTCAGTCATTTGCGTCAACTAATCTTTCAATTCGGTAGACTGGGAGGTTCAATTGAGATTTTTCGTTGGATAAGCAATGACAGAGGGGGTTTATGTATAAGAATGCAACAGAAAAAGGACCAATCCAGCGAGGATTCTATCGTACACTGCGCAGTATTAAACCACTTCGATGCTCAGGGTAACCACGTCACCCCGGTTCCAGTTGCTTCTGACCCAGGCCTGGATACGGGCAGTATTTGCTTTATTCACCAATGGCTTCACCTGCCTGTTCAAGCGAACGCCGGCGGCTCCAGGATCGGTGCTGGTTGTGACCCCAGCAGACCTTGCCTGAGCCAATACAGGAGACAGCAGCAAGAGCCGCATAGACTGAAATCAAGACTATACTAATGCTCATTCATCCCATAGTCATTTGAGCTTTGACGTGATTTCCACAACCGTACATCAGCAAAAACAGAGACGCAGAAGTAGCAACCGCCCGCTCTGTCGCAACTTGTTCTATTACAACAACTTCACAAATCCTGGCGGCTCGGCGCCGGTTGTGGTCAAGATTCTTTTCACACTCTTGCCGGCGTGATTACACACAACCCCATTTCGGAAGTGGCATACTTTCTTGCAGTCCTTTTGCTGGATTTTTAAGGGTGCGCGAGGCCGGAAGATTACCGATATTACACTTATATGGTGACGAAACCAGTCAAAGAACGTACTTGACTTCCCGCACCTACTTTGTTATCTTTTTCACAAGGTTTCTGCTGTGGATGGATTATAGGAACGCAACAGACAATATAGGTAATGGCAAATAGAGAGATTACAAGACGCTGTTTACATGGACTCTTGCAGGTCGTTCTGCTGGTCGGAGTGTTTGCAGTCGGTGTCGGCGCCTTAAACGTAGACTATGTTGGTTCTATCGAGGAAAGCCTCTATGCGCCAACATCGCTTGAAGTGTTTGATAACGGTCTGGCCGTACTGGAGCCGTTCTCGGACGAAATCAAGCTGTTCACCGTCGACGGTGTGATAACTCAAAAGCTGCATCTAAAGGGCGAACCACATGGTCTGACCCACATTGTCAATAACCGCTTCATGTTTTGTGATCGTAAACAGCAGGCGGTAATTGAGGTTGATCTCGACAACTATTCCGAACAAGTACTCCTCGGGCAATCGGTGTCACTTAACGATCCCGTTGACCTGGTGCAGAACGGTCAGACGCTGTACATACTGGACGCCGGACTGGCCGCGATTCTTGAGATCGGCGCGGCGCTTAAACTGACACGAACGATTCCGTTGGTCGATGACGAGGGCCAACGGCTGGCGTACGCTTCGAGTTTCTGTTTCGATGCACACTTGAAGCGGTTCTATGTTCTGGACCAAATCAACTCACGCATTTCTGCCTTTGACGAAACGGGTGCATTGGTTACCAGCTTTGGGTCGTTCGGTCGAGGCGCGGGTCAGTTTACACGTGGTGGCGAATTGGCTCTTTCCGAAGGCGGTCACATTTTTGTGACCGACCGTTTTCAGGGACGGGTTCTGGTATATGATTCCGATGGTGAATTTGCCGGAGCAATAGGTCCGGTCTCTGCAGGCGAGCCCGGCCTGGCGGTGCCGACCGGTATCGATGTCGATGAAAACGGTTTGCTGTTTGTTGCTTCTACGATGACTCCTTCGATCAATATCTATCATGTCGCGCTCAGTCCGGACATGCACAGACTGGCGGTGGCGCAACCGCAATTTCCGTTGGATGGGGCCCAGTTGAGCGCTGACGAGATAACTATTATCGCCTTTGCCGATATTGTGTCGGACGGTCTGGAGGTGTCCGGGTTTGATTTCCAACTGTTCGATCATCCCGATTCAGGGCAGCCGTTGCTTGAATTGCACGGTGTGGAAGGCGTGTTGCACGACCTCGATTCACTCCAGAGCCAACGACTGATCGCCAACTGGACACCAGACACCCGGCTTGGCAGTGATGTCGATTACTGCTGGCGCGCTCGCACCCAGGGGCGGGATACGGTCGGCGAGTGGTCGGCTTTGCAGTCTTTCCGGTTGAGTTCTCTTCCGACTGAGTTCCGGCTGGATCAAAACTACCCCAACCCGTTCAACTCGGGTACCAGGATCGGCTTCTCGCTTCCGAATCGAAGCAACGTGACCCTCGAAGTGTTCAGCCTGCTGGGGCAACGGGTCGCTGTGGTACACGAGGGCTCACTGCCGGAGGGATACCACGAGGTTACTTGGAATGGTGCAGACGACAACGGTGCATCGGTTGCGACCGGCGTATATTTCTACAGGCTGCGTGCGGCAAACCTTGTGCAAACGAAAAAAATGGTATTGTTGAAATAGGTCCGACGAGATGCAAAAGAACCTGTTGATAATAATTGCGACAGTTGTGTTGGTGTCAGCATCGATGGTGTTCGCCGTAGACGACCCCCACGGCACGACGAATTCCATTTACTGTGAACAGTGTCACATCAATCACAACTCGATGGGCGACATTCTGACTAACGCCACCGACTCACTGGTTGCGACTCTTTGTCTATCGTGTCATACACCGGGTGGCTGGGTACCGATGTCCAAGACCCTGTCGACCAAGCAGCAGGCCGATCCCGGCACGATTGGCACTTCCCACGCCTGGGATGCCCCGGCGGACAATGCCGATCTGGGTGCGTCGCTGCCGACCACTCAGGCGCTGTTGGACCATCTGACCCTGGACGACCGAATCACTTGCGGCACCTGTCACGATCCGCACAGCAACAGTAATTCACCATTTCTCAGGCTGGACAATTCGGCCGATGCGCTTTGTTTGGATTGCCACGCCGGTCGCGACAACAGCGATGTAAAAACGTACACCGGTAATGAGCTATCGCACCCGGTCGGCATAGCCCTGCCTTCAGATGCTGATTTCCACAACCCGCCGTTGGACGTTGATGGGGTGGCGCAGCCAAACGACGGCAATCTTACCAATGACTTTGCGCTCTTAGCCGGCGACGTGGTGAGTTGCACGACTTGCCACGGCGTGCATTACTCAGATTCTAACTCGGGTACGACCGACGGACCATAGAGTATGGATTGGATAAGCATGACAAGTTTTTCCGGACTTCGGATTCCTCGGCTGGTCTTGGCTCTGGCGTTCGGACTGATGCTGGCGGTTCCGGCCGGAGCAGTGAACGTTGTGGATAACGGTACATTTGACTCCAATATCAACTTCTGGAACGCTGAGATAACAAAAACCGCCGGGACTCGGTCGTGGTCAAGTTCTGTTTTTGGCGTCAGCCAGGGATCGATCCAGTACATTACCACCACAGGTAACCGTCAGGAATTCCGGTTGACCGACACTACCACATTCAACGCACCTATTAGTTCCACGGATGCGCCGATTAATCTCAGCTTCTATTTTTACAAGACTTCGGTGAGTGCGACTCCGGATCGAAACGAAATCACGGTCTTTCTTATCAAGCCAAGCGGCTCTGCTGTAGCCCTTTGGAGCAACGTTGTCGACCCCACGGCCGGGCAGGTAATCGATGGAAACGTGGTCGATCAGGACATTTCGGCTGACTGCGACGAGAATGGTACATACAAACTGGTTCTCGATGTCTGGCTCAAGACAGGCCGGAATGGTGGAAACACTCAGGCCAACTTTGATGATATCGTAGTCGATGTCCCTTCCGCGGCCAACAACGCTCCGACTATTACGGCTGGTGCTACAACGGTCAGTGTCACGCCGGTTAACCGGTACGGCAGTAATACGACAACGATCTCGACCGCGTTCAGCGATGCCGACGTCCCCGGTGTGGGCGCCTTTAATGTCACTTTCAAGATTCGTGAGCCGGGCGGCACAGAACTGACGCTGGTGAACAACCAGCCCAACGGCGGCGGCGGGTTAACGATCACCGATCAGGGCAGTGGCAACTACACCGCCAGCTATGTCTACAATCCCGACGATGCTCAGGCTCTGGGTCTCTACGACTTGTATATGGAAGTTACCGACGGCACCGACAACGCTATTGATGGTTACACCTCCGGTGACAATGAGAACCAACTTGAGATTGACGAAACGCTGCCAAACAACGCTCCGACTATTACGGCCGGTGCAACAACGATCAGCGTCACGCCGGTCAATCGATATGGCAGCAATACCACCACTATCTCGACAGCCTTCTCAGATTCCGACGTCCCGGGTGGGGGTGCTTTCAACGTCACTTTCAAGATTCGTGAGCCGGGCGGCGCAGAACTGACGCTGGTGAACAATCAGCCCAACGGCGGCGGCGGGTTGACGATCACCGATCAGGGCAGTGGCAACTACACCGCCAGCTATGTCTACAATCCCGACGATGCTCAGGCCCTGGGTCTCTACGACTTGTATATGGAAGTAACCGACGGCACCGACAACGCTATTGATGGTTACACCTCCGGTGACAATGAAAACCAACTTGAGATTGACGAAACGCTGCCAAACAACGCTCCGACTATTACGGCCGGTGCAACAACGATCAGCGTCACGCCGGTCAATCGATATGGCAGCAATACCACCACTATCTCGACAGCCTTCTCAGATTCCGACGTCCCGGGTGGGGGTGCTTTCAACGTCACTTTCAAGATTCGTGAGCCGGGCGGCGCAGAACTGACGCTGGTGAACAATCAGCCCAACGGCGGCGGCGGGTTGACGATCACCGATCAGGGCAGTGGCAACTACACCGCCAGCTATGTCTACAATCCCGACGATGCTCAGGCCCTGGGTCTCTACGACTTGTATATGGAAGTTACCGACGGTACCGACAACGCTATTGATGGTTACACCTCCGGTGACAATGAAAACCAACTTGAGATTGACGAGACGCTGCCGAACAACGCCCCCACGCTGACACCCGGCGCTGTGGAACCGAGTGTCACGCCAGTTGTCCGAATCGGCGCCAACACAACAACTCTGTCTGCCACATTCAATGACGCCGATGAGCCGGGCGTGGGCGCGTTCAACGTATCGTTCAAAGTTCGGGAGCCGAACAACTCCAGTGAAATCCTGCTGGCGATCAACCAACCGAACGGTTCTGGCGGCGTTACGATAATCGACAACGGTGGCGGCAGTTATACCGCAAGTTTCGTGTACAATCCAAACGACGCGGCTGAGTTGGGGTTTTACGATACGTACTTTGATGTTACCGATGGCACCGATAACGCCATTGACGGCTATTCCGCCGGTGACAACACCGATGAACTTGAAATCATAGACCCGCCCAACAACCCGCCGATCGTAACGCTCGGTGCGACCGGTGTGAGTCCGGCAACGGTGAATCGCCTGGGTGGATTGACTACCGTTATTTCAACGAGTTTTTCCGATGCCGACGCGCCGGGCGTGAGTGCCTTTAATGTCACTTTCAAAATCCGCGAAAAGAACGACATTACGGAGTTGACCCTGGTAAATAACCAACCCAATGGTGGCGGCGGACTGACGATTACGGACGACGGCGGCGGCGACTATACGGCCAGCTATACCTATAATCCCAGCGATGCGGCAGATACCGGTCTGTATGATCTTTATTTCGAGGTAACCGACGGTACCGATAATGTCATTGATCCTTACACCTCAAACGTGGATGAGCTTGAGGTATTTGAGCCGGCCGGGAACCAGGTGCCGACACTGGCCGCCAGTGCAACCACGGTCACGCCTGACTGGGTGCTCAGGTCGGGTACGAACACAACGGTGATAAGCGCCGATTTCACTGATGCCGACGATCCGGGCGTAGGTGCTTTTACAGTCACTTTCCAGGTCCAAAGGCCGGATAACAGCACCGTGGAGACTCTGGTTAACAACGAACCGAACGGAAGCGGTGGTTTGACAATCACCGATAACGGCGGTGGCTCTTACACGGCTGAGTATACCTGGGACCCACCGAACAACCAGACACTTGGTTATTACGATCTTTACTGTCAGGTCGACGACGGTACCGACAACGCAACCGACGGTTTCGCGGCCAACCCGGATGAGTTGCAGGTTGTCAACACGCCGCCCAACAATGCACCGACGGTTACCGCTGGTGCGACCGGCGTAACGCCTACTTCGGTAGACCGGATTGGTGCCAACACCACCACAATTTCAACGGTTTTTTCTGATCTGGACCAACCCGGGGTCGGAGCGTTTACGGTTACTTTCAAAGTTAAAGACAACGTTGAAGCCGAGACAATTCTTGTCAATGCGTTAACCAACGGCAATGGCGGGCTTACCATCTCGGATGGCGGCGGTGGATCATACACAGCATCCTATACCTGGGACCCGGCCGATGCTCAGGCAATCGGCTGGTATGATTTGTACTTCGAGGTCACCGACGGCACCGACAATGTGATCGATACATACGTTTCCAACCCTGATGAACTTGAGATCACCACGCCCGGCAACCAGGCGCCGACCGTGACACCGGGTGCGACAGCAGTCAGTCCCGGCACGGTGAACAGGATCGGTGCGAACACTACCACAATTTCCACCGCCTTTTCCGACGCCGATGAGCCCGGCGTGGGCGCGTTCAATGTCACTTTCAAAATCCGCGAAAAGAACGACATCACGGAGTTGACGTTGGTAAACGCTCAGCCGAACGGCGGCGGCGGTTTGACAATTACCGATCAGGGTAGCGGCAACTATACGGCCAGCTACACTTACGATCCCAGTGATGTGCAGGACACCGGCTATTACGATCTCTATTTCGAGGTGACCGACGGTACCGATAATGTGATTGATCCCTACACTTCAAACATCGATGAACTCGAAATCATCGAGCCGGCCGGCAACCAGGCACCGACCGTCACACCGGGTGCGACAGCTGTCAGTCCCGGCACGGTGAACAGGCTTGGTTCGAACACGACCACAATATCCACGGCCTTTTCCGATTCCGACGTTCCGGGTGTGGGCGCGTTCAACGTCACTTTCAAAATCCGCGAAAAGAACGACATCACGGAGCTGACGCTGGTAAACGCTCAGCCGAACGGCGGCGGCGGTTTGACAATTACCGATCAGGGTAGCGGTAACTACACGGCCAGCTACACTTACGATCCCAGTGATGTGCAGGACACCGGCTATTACGATCTCTATTTCGAGGTAACCGACGGCACCGACAATGTGATTGACCCCTACACTTCGAACGTGGATGAACTTGAGATCGTTGAGCCGCCCAACAATCCGCCGACGGTTACGCCGGGTGCGACGGTTGTCAGCTTGACGCCGGTGAACCGACTCGGTACATCCACAACCATTATTTCAACCAGTTTTTCCGATTCCGATGTGCCGGGTGTGGGCGCCTTCAATGTTACTTTCAAAATCCGCGAAAAGGACGACATCACGGAACTGACTTTGGTGAACAATCAACCCAACGGCGGTGGCGGGTTAACGATCACGGATCAGGGCAGCGGTAACTATACGGCCAGCTATACCTATGACCCCACTGACGTACAAGATACCGGTCTATATGATCTCTACTTTGAAGTAACCGACGGCACCGACAATGTTATAGACCCTTACACTTCCAACGTGGACGAACTTGAGATCAACGAAGTTGTTGTCAACAATCCGCCGACCGTGACGCCGGGTGCGACGGTGGTTAATGTCTCACCGGTGAACCGCCTGGGTACAGCTACGACTATTATCTCCACCAGTTTCTCCGATGCCGACGCCCCCGGTGTCGGCGCGTTCAACGTTACCTTCAAAATCCGGGAGAAAAACGACGTAGTCGAACTTACCTTGGTGAACAACCAACCCAACGGTGGGGGCGGATTGACTATTACCGATCAGGGCAGCGGCAACTATACAGCTAGCTATACCTATGATCCTAGTAACGTTCAGGATACCGGCCTGTATGATCTGTACTTTTGGGTCAGCGATGGCTCCGACAATGTCACCGATCCTCATTCATCGAACGAAGATGAACTTGAGATCATTGAGGCTCCATTAAGTGCCACTCCCAACATAGTCGCCGGGAATACCTCCGTGAGCCCGTCTTCGCTCGATCGAGTCGGTGCCGGTACCACGCAGTTCAGCGCCACGTTCGACGATACCGACGATCCCGGAGTGGCCGAGTTTTGGGTGACATTTAAGGTCCAGTCGCCCTATTCTGAGTTTCAGGAAACGGTTGCCGACAGCCTCAAGCACGGCGTTGGTGGCATGTCAATTGCCGATAACGGAGGCGGCTCGTATACCGCAACTTTCGACTGGGACCCGGCCGATAACCAATTGCTTGGCTACTATGACCTCCAGTGCGAGGTGGCCGACGCCTATGATGAAGGTTTCGACGCCTTCGCAAACAACGCCGATGAGCTTCTTGTCACCAACGGAGGTGAAAACATTGCTCCTGTTGTTTCGGGAGACGAGACCACCGCGACCCCAGCCGCGATCGAACGTATCGGCGCAAACTCCACCAGCATAGCGGCGACTTTTGCCGATGGCGACGCTCCGGGAGTCGGCGCTTTCACCGTAACATTCAAGTTGCGCGACACCAATAACGTCACCGAGATTGTGCTGGCTGATAATGTCGGCAACGGCGTCGGCGGTGTTACTATTAGCGATATAGGTGGAGGCATTTACACGGCTTCGATAAGCTGGGACCCGGGCGATGCCCAGGATTTGGGTTACTACGATTTGTACTTTCACGTCACCGACGGTGTGGACACATCATACGACGCTTTTCAAAACAACCTCGATGAACTGCAACTCTACGACGCTATTTCCAATAATCCTCCGACTCTCACGGCCGGCGCCACGTTCCCATTGCCTCTTTCAGTGAACCGTATCGGAACCGGTTATGTGATGCTCAAAACGGCCTTTTCTGATGTTGATGAACCGGGTCAGGGCGCCTTTACAATTACATTTAAGGTGCGTGATCTGGCCTCCGGTGAGGTGACGGTGGTCAACGCAGCCAAGCATGGAGAGCAGGGTCTGCGGGTTGTTGGTCTGGGTGGCGGCAACTACGAAGCGGCCGTACTGTGGGATCCCGATGTGGCCGAGCCGACCGGTGGGCACGATCTGTATTTTTCGGTAACCGATAACAACAACGCCACGGCGATTGACGACTATGCATCCAACGACAATGAACTAAACGTAACATCGTCGGCCATACTCGGCGATGGACATCTGCTTCGGCGCAACAATGACAGCACGACTTGCGGCGGCCCCAATAACGCCTGTCATAACCTGCCGGGGCACCAGGACCAGGATTGCCGGGTGTGCCATACGCCGCACGGAACCAAGAACATCTACCTGGTGCGGGATACGATCGCCACTCCGAATTCGGGCGACATGGAAGTCATCTTCAAAACGCTCGGTATCGGTGACCCTTACAACGATCCCGATCCGGTAAAAGGCGACCCGAACTCCGGAGTGATGGCCGACTCCACCGACGGAGTTGTCACAGGTGTCTGCGAGGTATGTCATACTACGACGACTCATCATCGTAACGATATGACTTATGGCTCTTCGGATTCGGCTGTTCACAATGATGCGTTGGATTGTACATCAGGTTGTCATCCTCACTCTTCTTCTTTCGCGGTGTCCGGCGGTGGGGAATCGAGCGGTGGATCGAACTGTTCCTGCCACAATTCGATTTTCACTCCCATGAACACCTCCACCACGTCGTATCACCACCAGTTGAGCAGTAACGCCCCCGACTATGCATCCGCCTCAAGAACGTGTTTGATGTGCCATGTCGATCACGATATTTTCAGAGACGATCTCAACACCGGGTTTGGTACGCGCGCCAAGAACCTGCGCTCGGCGTTTGACAACAGCCCGGTGCAAGGTGATGCTACCGTCCTGTTGAACAGCGACTACCAGTCATCCGGTGCGGGCGGTATCTGTTTGTCTTGCCATACTTCGGCGTTGACTAAGACCAACAACCCGCCGGACGGCAGCACTCAGACTGCTGCAATATCGAAGACTGGTTTCGACGCCGCCACCGGTACGCACAACTATAGCGTACCGTCGACTTTCTCAGGTCCCTCGACGTTCAACGCCAACTGCGTCAAGTGTCACAACGACACGATGACCAAAACCTATCAGACGGGTACATATAAATTCAGTGCCCACGACAACCCCTATGGTCGCCTGCTGAATCCATTCGGAGCGGCATCCCCCGAGGATCCGCTGGAGGAAGTGGTCTGCTTCGGTTGTCATTCGTCGACCTCGAATCCGAATGCTGGAAGCAACCTGGATTACTTCGGTGTGCAGGCCATGAGTTCGACGGCGTTGCGGATCGAGGATGCTATGAGTCTGCCTTATGGGCACCCCACCGGCGACTCCTCAGGTCTTCACTCCGACGGTGAGAATGCCGCAGCACTTGGCGACGGCACCCGTCACGCTGAGTGTGGTGACTGCCACAGTGTGCACGAGGCTTTGCAGGGTACGCACGATGGTTCTACGAGCCTGGTTTCCAACGCGCTGAAAGGCACCTGGGGCGTCAAACCTTCCGGAGCCTGGCCGGACGCGCCGGTGCCAACCGATAACGCCAACGTCTTTGCGGCTCCCTCAGGCTTTACGGTAGTGAACGACGCTACGCTGGAGGAGTGGATGATTTGTCTGAAGTGCCACTCCAATTACACCACCCTTCCCAGCGGTAATCGCAATCTGGCAGAGGAGATCAATCCGAATTACGCGTCAACACACGGCATCACATCGGCTGGAACCAACTCGTATTGTAATACTACAACTATGAATGAACCCTGGGGTTCGTCCGGTCGCACTTGGTGCTCCGATTGTCATCGCTCCGACAACACCAATGATCCGGCAGGCCCGCACGGCTCCAACCAGGAGCATCTGCTGGTGGAGACCATCGTATCAGATGCAACCAACGGCACACCATTGTGCCACGTCTGCCATAAATCATCTGTCTATTGGAACGGCAGTGCATCGGCCAGTAGATACACCGATCACCCGGCTACGCAGGGACAGCATATCAGGGCGCCCGGATGTTTCGCCTGTCATATGTGGGATCACGCCGCGTTGGGCGGTTACGGTGAACCAACCGACGACTGGCCGGGGGGTATGGACAATCCCACCCCAACGGCGCCACCGATCAAAATCTGGGTGCACGGCATGAACAAGAAGTGGGTCACCAATACTTACGACGGTACGGCTGGCACTGGTGACTCGACTGACGCCTTTGTAGCCGGATATCTTTCTAATCTGGATCACGTCAATACTAGGTGCTGGACCGAAACCTGCAAGAACCACGCGAATAAGGATTACTAACACCAATTGGAGTTAGTATGACGATCAACTTATCCTCCACCCGGCTGGCCTTTGTTCTCATTGCCGTCCTGGTACTGTTTTTGGTACTGTCGGCCATCATACCACAGCGCGATATTTCAGAAGATCAGCTTCTGGACTGGCAGGAGTACCTGGGTGATAATTACGTTGTCATCGATAAGCTTGGGCTGGATCGTATCTACTTCACACCAACGTTTTTCATCGTGCTCGGGCTACTCGGGGTCAACCTGCTGTTCGGTAACATCAAACGATTCCGAAGCGTTTACCAGGTCGAGAGAACACTTCTCAAAACTCGCCACCTCGGATCGATACTATTTCACTTTTCGCTGATACTGATAATGGTCGCCGTGATTCTCAATTTCCTCTACAAGTATCACAGTGTACTGGCCATGACTGAGGGCCAGACGTTGAAGGACCGACCGGAGTCGTACCACCATGAGTTTCACGGTCCCCTCTACGACAATGAGTACGGTCGTTTCACGCTCAGCCTCACCGATGTCCTGAGCAACGACGACGCCAGTTTGAGTTTGGGGAATGTGGCGGCTATAGCTGTACAGTCCGCCAGGGCAAAACACGAGACGGAGGTTTCCACCAACCACCCGTTTGAACTGGGAGAGCTTCAGTTCCACTACGGACTGAAAAGTGGCTATTCACCCGAGTTTTTTCTGACCGATTCGGCAGGGAACGACCTGTTTCGTTCATTTGTTCGAGTAGCCAATAGAAAGGAAGAGGGCAAGTACGTGCATCGAGACTTCATTGTGGTCCCGGAGGACAACCTGCATCTTGAGATCGAAGTAAACCCTGATTCTATTGGGCCAGACATCGCATACCGGATAACGGCCTTACAAGACAGTGTTGAGTTATACGCCGGTAGTATCGGTTCCAACGATACAGTTGGTTTTGCAGGCTATAAGTTTACTGTTCCCCGGCTGCGGCAGTGGTGCTATATTGATGTCGTGAAAAGTCCGTATCTAAATCTGGTGTTTTTTGGATTCTGGTCGGCGTTGGCCGGATTGACGCTCAGTTTCGTCAGCAGATTGAAGCGAGCGAAGGCGGCATAGAGTGAGTTCCACGCAGGCGTTCCTATTCTGGGCCACCACTCTCGCTCTTGCGGCGAGTTTTTTTGCGACTGTTTTGCGGCCAATATTCAGGAACGAAACCGCGTACCGCTGGGGGGTACACCTGTCGTTGGCGGCGCTGATTCTGCTGACGGTCTTCGGAGCCATGCGATGGGTCCAAACGGGGCATCCACCGTTTGTAACTTTGTTTGAGTCGATGATCACGGCCGTCTGGTTCGCCCTTCTGATCTTCCACTTGATGCGGCTTCGAACCACACCACTTCCAATCCTGTTACCGCTCTCGCTGGTTTCTTTTCTGATGATGGGTTGGGCGTCGTCGATGCCCACCGCGGCGTCGCCTTTGTCCGAGGCTCTGGACAACGTCTGGTTGTTTATTCATGCCTCGTTCGCCACGGCAGGGGCTGCGTCCTTTCTGGTGGCAGCATCTTTCTCGGCGGTCTTCTTGCTGGGTGAAACCAGGTACGGTAATCTGGGGAGGCTGGGGAACACCTTGCCGTCTTTTTCTTCACTTGGCCGTTCCACTCTCAATTTCTTGATATTCGGTCTGATACTTTGGGGTGTCATGATCGTATCCGGTTCCATCTGGGCGCACGCTGCGTGGGGTAGATACTGGGCCTGGGACCCGATAGAACTCTGGTCGCTGATAAGTTGGCTGTTGTACGGACTGGTGTTGCACGCTCGCATGGCGTGGAAACTGTCACAACGCACTTTCTGCTGGATGACGATCGTTGCGGCACTCACCGTTGTCTTTGCGCTATGGGGAGTAGGATACATTTATGAAACCATTCACGAATACGGGTAGGCAATCAGGTTGCGGTTTAGATTTAGTGCAATGACTCTTCTCATGCTGATGTCGGTTTCGTGCATCGAGAAGAAGGTGGAACCCGGCACCGGATTTCAGGCGCTCCCGGTCCCTGTCGGGAGGCGCGTGCTTACGCAGGATGATGACTCGCTCAGGCCGGTGCGGCTGCGGATGTATCGCGACACTCTGTTTGTGTCGTATCGGGGCCTGCCGCGGATTGACATGTATGACTCGAATCTCGTGAAACTGGCATCGATCGAACTCACCCAGCCGGACTCGGTCTATCCGACCAACTTTCAAATCACCGATTCACTATTGGTGGTCGTCGATCATGCCCAGCACGTCATGGTGGTTTATGATCGGTCCGGCGACCTGATCACATCGTTCGGAACGCTTCCGGATGGTGTTACTCCATTGTCACCGTTTAGTGTTTACTGTTACGGCGGAGTTGCTTATGTGGGGGATGCTACCTTGCAGAAGGTAATGGCGGTATCCATCACAAACGCCGGTGACGTTACCGAGATGGGTGAACTGATTCTCACCATACCGAACGATACACTGCACCGCATACAGTTTCCGTCGATGGTTTTCGTGACTTATGACGGCCGTCTTATCGCGGGCGACGCCGGTGAAGGCGATATCAAGGTGTTTACATGCGACGGACGTTATATCTACAGATTCGACACTGTTACAACCGAAGCTCCGATGGCTCCTCAGGGGATCGATATGGACAATCTGATTGATCCGGCTCTGCAAGATACAGCGGTATTCGATCCGTCCGGCGTGCGGCAGATGGGTCGGTTCCATCTTTTGGATGTCAACAACCGACAAGTGCACATGTTCAACTCGCTCGGTCGCTATGTTGCGTCGTACAATGTCAGTGACACGGCGGGACGACCTTCGGATATTGCTATTGATCGCAGACGAAATCGCATTTACATTGCCGATCCTGAGGCCGGAGCCATCCTAACCTACGAGTACAGTCGATGAGTTCCGCTTTTGGCGTCATACTCATGGTTCTAAACTACTTTCACGACCTGGCTGTCGCGGTGCTCCTGGTAAGTATCGTCACGACAAATATCTTAGGACGATACCTGGACAGATCGGCAACCCCTGCCAGCCTGCCGAAACATCTCTTTGCCGGACTGCTGCGAGTTTCCTGGATTGCCCTGGCCTACATAATTGCCGGAGGTGCGTTGCGAGCGGCTTATTTCATGGAATTTGAGTGGAATCCGGCTGTGGGCAAGGGACAAGTGGTTGCGCTGGTGGTAAAGCACGTTATACTTATAACTATGACAATCATCGGCGTCACCGCACACGTAAAGTACTACAAGAAGTATGGCCGAACGAAATCGTAAAATCCTGTTTGTAACTCCCCCGTACCACTGCGGTGTTGTGGAAGTGGCCGGCAGCTGGCCGCCGCTCGGATTGCTGTATCTCGGTGCTCAGGCAGAGCGGGCCGGATGGACGGCGGAGGTTTATGACGCCATGACCCTGCGCCATGATTACAAGAAGATCAAGAAGCATCTGGAGCAAACCGACTACGACGTTCTGGCAACAACCTCAATCACTGCCACATGGCCGGACGCTTTACGCTTGCTTGAGTTGGGCAAAGAGGTCCGTCCCGGTTGTGCTACGTTAGTCGGCGGGGTTCATCCAACGTTCTGTTGGCGCGATATTCTGAAGGAGCCTCAGTCGCCGGTTGATTATGTCATCATCGGTGAGGGGGAGATACCTCTGTACGAGTTCCTCTCTCGATTCGACGACACCGAACAGCGTCACAAGACTCCCAACCTTGCCTATAGTCAGGCGGGTGAACTGGTCGCCAATCCGGCCCTGGATTTCAACGATGACCTGGATGCGCTGCCGGTCGCCTGGGAGTTATTGGACTGGACCAAGTACAAGTACTACGTCATCCCGGATTCGGTGCTTGGCGCCGTGTCCACCTCACGCGGATGCACGCACGGTTGCACCTTTTGTTCACAGCAGAAATTCTGGGAGCAAGGCTGGCGCGGACGGGCGCCTAAGAGTGTTGTCGAGGACATCGTATACCTTAAGAAGAGACACGGCGTCAATGTCTTCTTATTTACCGATGAATACCCGACCTACGAACGCGACCGCTGGGAGGAGTTGCTCGACAGAATTATCGCCGCCGATCTGAATATCTACATACTTATCGAGACCCGCGTGGAAGACATCGTGCGCGATGAAGACATATTGTCCAAGTATCGCCGGGCGGGCGTGGTGCATGTCTATGTCGGCGCCGAGGCGACCGATCAGGAAACTCTGGACAAAGTCAAAAAGGAAATCACCATCGGCGACTCCCGCCGGGCCATTGAGCTGATTGCCGAATACGGAATGATTTCCGAAACCTCGTTTGTGTTGGGGTTTCTCGACGAAACTGAAGAATCCATCGAACGTACTTTTCAGCAGGCTCTTGAATTCAACCCCGACTTCGCGCACTTTCTTGCCATTACACCCTGGCCCTATGCCGATTTCTTTGATGAGGTGAAGCATGCCATAGCAGTCGAGGATCTCAGCCAGTATAACTTGATCGAACCTATAATCAAGCCGGACAAAATGACCCTGCGCGACATTGATCTGGCCATCATCAACTGTTATCGACGGTTCTATATGCCGAAGATTCTTGAATTTGCCAGGGACTCCGATCCGTTCCGGCGGCACTACCTTATGGCCTCGACCAAGCTGATCATGAAATCGTCGTTCCTGATCAAGAAATTCGCCAAGGTCGGTATCAACCCACTGGCCATGATGAGCAAGATGCTCTCCGACTGATCAGATCTTATCATCGTGACATTGACCGCACAGACGATCCTGTTCCGCCATCTGCAGCAGCATTGCGTCTTGTTGTGGCTTGTGAATACTGTGGCAGTCTGAGAAACAGGTCATTACTTCGCCGGTCTTTGTGTGAAGAGCACCTTCTCCAACTATATGGGAATTGCCGAGCTGGTCTGAAGTATGACACGTTTCTGAGCAGAGGCTGATGCCCTCGGTGCTGAGACTGTAATTGTGGTTTGAACCATGCGGGTCGTGACACTCGATACAATTCAGATTGCCGTGGACGTCGGTTGCAGCCGTCCGGTCCTGCTCAACATGACACGCGAGACAGATGTCTTTTTCGGTATAGGTGATGACATGATTATCGCCCCCCCCAATATCGGTCTCGTGACAGAACATACAGTCGTCTTCAGTATCAATAAAGTGATTGGTCCGCTCCGACAGCATTGAATCGTGACAGTCGGCACAAGAACCGGCGTCGGCTCCCGAATTGGCGTTGGGCACAAGTGTAAACATCATCACCAGAATAGATGCCAATCCAAATACAATAACAGATGCTACACGCATGGTAAACTCCCTTTTGGCTTCAGGGCAGGCTTCGGTGCCGGTTATGTCCCCTGTACTGATTCACCAAACTGTACCGGTGAGTGGATCGTTCGGCATTTCACTGTTTCACCTGGTAACAGTGCAACTGGCATGCCCTTTTGTTGTCTTGTAAGGTAGGAAACAGCAGTATGTTACAGGGGCGAGTCGCCGTCACGATGATTAGCGACTTGAGAGTATGGGAAAGCCCCCATATTGTGTTGTTCTGAGTGGATGGTAAAAAGGTAGTGGATGTTCAGCTGCGCGAAACGTGCCCCGGGACTATTCGGATAGTAGTTTTTATTCCTTTGTTACTTTGACTCGACCACGACCTCTGTTGTCGATCTGGTACTTCTTCATAGCTTCCTTGTTGGCCGCGTTGACAGCCTGATCTACTTCAAAATTGTGGGCATCAGCGCGGGCATTGTACGAATCAATCTCTTCATTCTCCGACTGGATATTTCGAAGTTTCCTTGCTGACAGAGTTTTACCGAGGAGGTATGAGCCGGCAGTGAGAACAACCCCGGAAATGATAAGGGCGTGTGCCGTTCCTTGATCATCGCTGTCCAGCAGGACCGACGCCAATAGGCCCTGACCCAGGGGAATAATCGCAAAAGTCTCAGCCATAGAATTGAACTGTCGCCTGAGCATATCCGCTTTTTCTTCATTAATCTTCGGCAATTGATCGTCGTAGACCAGTCCTAACGACTCGGCCGTGAGTTCAGGTGGCGGCTCCGGCCTCAGGGTGTATTTCATTATGGTGCGGTGCATCGAGTCGACGGTTACCGTTTTCGAAAGAAGTTCAAAGCCGGGGCCGACGACTTCCACCATCCGTTCTCCCACCGCCAGATCAAGCTGTGCCGGCGTGACCGATTCAACCGCTCGGCCATCGACCATGATGGTGGCGCTGTCAGGTTCCGACTCCACCGTCACCGCTCCCGTTGCCGGTTCGGCTGGAATAACCGGCGGCAGAAATGCGATGTCGAGCGTGACGATCTGATTGGGCGTAAGAGATACCGACTGATGCTGTGTTTCAAAGCCCGCATGGTTAAAACCAAATTCATAATCGCCGACCGGGAGATTGAGAATAAACCAAGCCCCTTTGGTCAGACTGCTGCCGTGCGAATCCTCGGCAACGGTGTCTGAGTTGACTGTCAGCAACACGTTGTCGACATCGACTTTTATTTTGACACTGGCTGTATCCTGGGCAGCGGCTGCGTGGGCGAACAACAGGACAAGAAGGCTGAAGGCCATTCGTAGAGCCACGTTCTGACCAGACCTTCGTTCCCGTTGAGACGTCAGATTAATCATCGCAGTCATAAGATAACAATTTGGATTATCTAGTCAAGAATTCGCCACTCAACAGTTTCCGGTGATACAAAGAAGGCCGCCCGGTGGGGGCGGCCTTCATTAAAGACATGGTGTGGATGTCCGGGTTTATGCTTCGCCCTGAACAGCCTTGGTTGCGGTGCCGGTCGTCTTTGACGCACCCCTGGTCGCCCCGCCACAACAGCCGGGAGAGGGATTGCATCCGCTTGACGGCGCGCAGTCGACATTCGACGATGTCTTGACTGTCTTAGCCGAGTTGGCTTTAACGGTCACTGCCCGCTCAAAGGTCACCGTCTGCTTGCTACCCTTCACCATTTTCAGACCGGCGGAGGTTCCACCAATCTTGCCCATGGTGGCACAGCAACCGTCGGGCGGTGTCGGACACGGCACGCATTTAACGTTGTCGGGACATGGCCCGGGGATACAATAGCCGGCTGTCTCACCGGCCATCAACGAGTATCCACCCGCAAACAGCGCCAGCACCAGAGCCAACGCCACAATACGCGGAATATGATACATTCTCATTACGAAATTCCTTCGTCTAAGTGAAGTCTCTATTGTTCTGTTGTAAATGAACTGTGGCCACGCGAGTTCATGGCCGTTGCTCAGTTTCAGGAGCGCACAACAGTAGTTGCAATGGTGAGGTGGACGCCCCAGGGGCGACCATCGGGGGAAGGAATATCTCTGCTTGGTTTCTTTTTGAGGCTTGGCCACGAGTGTTCGGCATCGCTTGACTCTTCCGGCGTGGCCAGGCGGCGCTCGAAGAGAGTTGACAATAGTCTGGGTGATGGTTGGTTTAGGTCGCAACGGTCGGTGTAGGCATCTTCGGACAATATGCATACGGTGCAAATTATTACCACCGGCTCCTGAGCTTCAACCGCGGGATCAACCGGGCAGCAACCGCTCATCTTTTCAGGTGGGAATTCATAGCCACAACCATAGCAAGATGACAGGTCAGGTTGGGAGCAGGGACTTACCGGCTCGCACTGAGAAACGGTAAACAAACTGAAGCGAAGATAGCACAGAGAGCCCCGCACCGTGGTGATACAGAAGAAAACTACAAACAACACTGCTGCAACATACCGCATATCGAACTTACTCCCGGCTATATTTTGTATACGTGCGGGCAATCCCTGAGTTCCCACGGCTTTTCGGCTGATTGGTCCGGCCTTCAGGGCGTGTTGAAAGACCCCAGGAACCGTCATTGCGAGGTGCGCCTGGCGCGCCGTGGCAATCTCAATTCGTTGTCCAGGTGGCATGCCGAGCGGAACCTTGTCAACAAGCCCTTCAGAGTCGAGATTAATAGTGATAGACCAACTCCGCCAGTAGATAACTGTCGCGTCGCCAATCGCTCAATCGGTTGTCATCGCCGGTATTGACCATCGCGCGACCTTCGATGTTGAACTTCCAGGAATCATTCAGCCTGCGCGCTGCCTCAACGGACATAACCGAGGCGCCCGACTCGCGGTCGACAATCGCCCCGACAAGAAGCTCACTGCCGGATACATCGTTGAATCCCAACCTGGCGCCGACGAAAACATCATCGGCGAACGGTGTCGTGGCCGATTCATCTCGATCATCATATAGATACTCAGCCAACAGGCCGACATCGGCTGCGCTGCCCATGACTCCCGACAACGTATACTCGAAACCACCGACCAGCGAGGCGAAGCGTTCACCCGAGGCCGCGCGCGATATAGCCTCCAGTTTCCACAGCCAGTTACCATTGGTGGCCTGAAACTCCAGGCTGGTTTGATCGATCTGCCGGTAGTATGGGTGGACCGACGGCGTTGAGCCGGAATTGTTGTCGACAACAAACGATGGTTCACGACCGGTACCTCGAAAATGCGCCAGCGCGAATTCGTAATCGCCCACACTATGAAACCAGCGGGCCGCCCAGTCAAAATGATTCTGTCCCGCAGGTGATTCGTAACGAGCATCGTCGAACTCGATTGTTGTCGCAGAACGCAACCGGCCATCGACACCGGGGAAACTTCGCTCTCTGAAACCCGGCATGAGAAACAGATCAAGCGTGCCCCAGCGTCTCAAGAGCGTAAAGTTAATCGCCGGTTGACCCAACTTATCTTCTGAGTCCGGATTCTCTATCAAATCCGTTTGGTTGATAATGTCAACCAGGTGCATCGACTCGGTGACACCCCAGAAAACGGTTATCAACCCGGCCTTCACCTCCCATCTGTCGGCCGCATACAGCCAGAACAACTCACCGATAACGCCGTGCGTTCGACGTTCATCATGCTGATCGTACCGATAGAATCCGGAGACCACCAATGTTTGGCGTCCATCGCCCCAGGTATGGTAGTATTCCGGTTCCAGCGCCAGTGACGGATAGAACCGCCGCTGGCTGTCGGCCAGCCCGGTTTGTGGAAAGGCTCTTGATTCCAAACTCAACCGACCGGAAAGCTCGCCGGCGGCAACCGGTCCAGTCGTTATGCTTGCCACAATGGCAGATAGCACCAGGGCCACCGACAACAACGCTTGAGCCGGCCCGATGAATCCGATGCGTCGAACATACATGGTCAGCGCATCCTCTTCAAAGCATTCCGGCTGAAATCGGCGTCGGTGAGGCCGGTAGCAAATTGATAGTCATCGAGCTGCAACAGAGTTGACTTGCCGTTCTGATGGTTGACCATGTTGTACTCAGCGGCCCGCCAGTATGAATCCATATACAACTCGTACCCGGTGATAGTCAATGTTTTCAAGTGCGAGTTCTTGCGGTCGTAGTATTCGACTTTCCACACCCGGTACTCTTGCTTGTCCAGCCAGTTCACCTGACGAGAATAGCCGGAGTTCTTCCGGTCGACCGGGTAGTACTCGACCACGAAGCAGTCGCGTCCGTCATAGACTTCATTGCGCAACCATTTGTATGTGTACTTCTCGACCTCCTGACTGGAGATATCTTCGTAAGCGAACTCACTACCCATGAACGACCCGGATTTGTTACCGGAGCTGATGCGTTTTACACGCTTCAAGGCGGGCAAATATAACCAGCGGTCGTCGTCGTCTTGTTTGTGCGAATAGGACAGGAAGGAGGTTCCTTTGACGTCGCGAGGATTGTCGAACACGGTTATGCTCTTATCGCCGTCACCTTCGACCTCCAAGGCCTGAAAGCGGATAGCTCGCACACTTTCCTGACCGTGCCGATTGCGCAGGGTCATGGTCATATTGGCCGTGTAGTCACCGTATCCAAGGTCGCGACGGTCGGCCTCGACCGCGATAGCCAGACCTTTTTCCTCAGCTGTCTCAGCCGACACGTTTGCTGTCGACAGGGACAACAACAGCAGAATCAAAATTGACGGTTTCATTTGTCTTCTCCTTTGTTATTACAAGACTAGGTTGTTTTTCCCGGTCCACTTTGAGCAAGAGCGTGGGCAGGAAGAAGAAATCGAGGACCAAGGCCAGCGAAATAGTCAATGCTGTCAGCAGCCCCATATCAGAACTCATTTTGTACCCTGAAAAAGAAAGTACTGCAAACCCGGCCGTCAGGGCCACCGTTGTGATACACATGGCCGCGCCCACCGTCCTGAACGAATACCGCACGGCATCGGCCGGATCCATTTGGTGTTCGCGCCGGGCGCGAAGATACTTGCTCATGAAATGTACGGTGTCGTCCACCACGATCCCGAGGGTCATAGCCGCCACCACCGACAAACCCAGACCGGCTGTGCCGAACGTCAGACCCCAGATGCCAAAGCCAATGACAGCGGGCGCCAGGTTCGGCACCAGGCTTAACAGCCCCAGCCTGACATCGCGCAAAGCAAATATCAAAATTAGCGATATCAGTACCAGGGCGCCGAAGGCGGCTCCTAACATGTTATTGATGTTACGCTCTGAGATATGCGCCCACATCAGCGAAAGAGAGGAACTGGTTCCGGCGAACCCCGGCGATTCGTTGATGGCCAGCCACTTCTTGGCCTTCTCTTCCATGGCTCGCAGCTCGGTGGTGGTGATATCACTCAGCCTGACCACCAGGCGGGTGGCCGATTTGTCGATGTTTATCCGGTCGTTCAGGTCAAATCCAAAGGGCAACGACATCTCATACAGCAGAAGATACTGCGCGGCCAGATCACGGTTATCGGGTAGACGATAGAACGCGTCATCGTCGGCGTGCATCGTCCGGTTGAGCCGTTTCATAGTGTTGGTGATGCTGCTAACATGAGATACTTTCGGCTGTCGCATCAGCCACTGGGAAAACTCGTCGGCTTTGGCCAGGTATTCCGGATTGGAGATGCCGCCGGTTTCGTGTGACTCCAGATCGTATTCGATGGAATTGAAACCGGTCAGGTTCTCTTCGGTGAAATCGGTGGCTATGCGGATGTCGTAAGACTTATCAAAATACTTCATCCAATCATCCTGTAAGTCGATGCGTGTTACTCCCAGGGCTAGCACCATGCTTACTGTAATCATCGAGAAAAATACCACTCGGCGTTTGTCAATTACCAGGTCTGCGACCTTGTCCAGCATGCTGCGTCCGTACTCTGTCGATTTGGTTTTCACTCGCATGGGCAACACAGCGGTCAAGGCCGGCAGGAACAGCACAGAATAAACAAGTGCGCCCATCACGCCCATGGCCACGATGTTGCCGAGGTCACGGAAGGGCGGTGCATCGGAGAAGTTCATGGTCAGAAATCCGATAGCAGTTGTAACGCTGGTCAGAAAAACGGGCAGCAGATTGATCCGCAGCGACTCGGCGACAGCTTCGCTTTTGCTCCGTCCGCGCCTCATCTGTTGGACAATCGTGGTCAGGATATGGATGCTATCGGCCACGGCCAACCCCATGATGATGGTCGGGGCATTGGATGAGGCGGCGTTTATCTCCAAACCGAACCAGCCGGCCAGCCCCATACCGGTCGCCATCGACATCATAATGATTATCAAAGTGTTGACCGTACCCGTCACCGAGCGTAGCGCAAGTCCGGCCACCAGCGCCAACACCAGGAACATGAGCGGCAGCAAGGTCGACATATCCTTCATGCTGGCCTCGCCGAATGCATTGTCGGACATGACGGAGCCGGTCAGATAGAAGTCGATACCAGAGTGTTGGCTGCGAATCTCATCGGCCATTGCCCGCACAAAGGCGGCAACCTCTATCACCTCTGTAGGCGACTCGCCCGGCAGTATTAGATTGACACTGACACCTGTTACATGCCCACGCACTGACACCAGGTTGTTGACCAACTCCGGCTCGTCCAAGGCCACCCTGCGAATGGCTTTTAGTTCCAGCGCGCTCACAGTCGCGCTGTTCGACACCAGGTCTTGGACCACCAACTCATCGCCGTCAACTTTGGTATGCTGGAAATTGGTTATCGAGTTGACCCGGCTGGAATATGGTATCCGCCACGATGCTTCGGTCAAGGCTTCGACAGCAGCCAAGGTGTGGGCGGTGAACACATCGCCGTCCTTCGGCGCCACGGTGAAGAAGACCGTGTTGGATCGGGTGTAGGTATTTTCCAGCGCATCCAGAGCCTGCAACTGAGGGTTATCCTCGCTGAAGAACACGCGGGTGTCGGAGCTGATAGTCAGCCTGCCGGTTCCGTAAAAAGCGGCCAAGAACAACAATACTGTTGCTGCGATTACCCACCAGCGATTGCGAACCACCCACTCGCCGAATCTCTGTTCAAACTGTCTCATCACTCTATCCTCTTTTTGTGATCACTTCCACGGCGGCGCCGGTGTTGTCAACGCAACGCAGATTTCAGGTTGCTCACCGGATCAAGCCATGAAGGCAGAGCCGGCAGATCGTTCTTGGCTTGAGTGGAATGCGAAGGATTCAAGTCTCTAATCTCCCGCAAACCTGGGACGCGTCGGTCGGTGTCGGTGGTCTTGTCGACCTGATCGACTCTTGCGAAGCGTGATGTACATTCGGTTGTCATTTGTTCACCTTTTCATGTTACGAGTTATCTATATATCTACATATGGAGATATGGCTATATATGTTTCAAAAAAAGAGAGAGAAATCTCATTTTTCTTTCGTTTTTCTCGATCTCAGTCCCGGGACCGTCAAACAGTCGCAAAAGCCCTTGCAGCAGCTTTCTATAGCCTCAAGATTAAGGCTGTAAACCACCTGCTGGCCTTCGCGGCGATCCAGGACAAACCCGGAATCTCTGAGCACCGAGAGGTGCCGACTGACCGTCGGTTGGGCCAACCCGACCGCTTTGACCAATTCGCTGACGGATAGTCTGCCCGACGACAAGACGGTCAGAATCCGCAGCCGGGTCGGTTCGGCAAACGCCTTGAAACTTCTGCTGACATTGCGTGCGTCCATTCTGGCACTCCAATCGAGTGACGTTGGGGTTTATCAGACACTTGTTGGTTTACTGGCCGACAGATTGATACTGACCACCGTATCAGCGGCTGTTTCACTCACCTGTTCAGCCGTCATTTCCAACTTTTCCATGAGCTCGGACCCGATCGGATCATCGGCGGAGAAATTGACCGGTACGTTGATTTCTCGCTCGATAGTGATCCTGTCAAAACCGGCCGCTTCCACTTTGGCCAGATAGTCCTCTTTCAACATAGCGCCGGCGATACAGCCGACATAGGCAGCCACCGAGTCCTGGACCGACTGTGGCAGCTCTTTGGTGAGCACGATATCAGACACCATGACCCGTCCGCCCGGCTTGAGCACGCGAATGGCCTCTGCAAAAACCTTGTCCTTGTCGGGGGCGAGGTTTATAACGCAGTTGGAGATGATAACGTCGACCGAGTTGTCATCCACCGGCAGCGCCTCAATATCGCCCAGCCGGAATTCGACATTGTCGTAGCTACCGATTTTGGCGTTAGCGGTTGCTTTGTCGATCATTTCCTGGGTCATGTCCACGCCGATAACCCGCCCGCCGAGGCCGGTCTGCCGCGCCGCCAGAAAACAATCGAACCCGGCGCCGGAGCCGAGGTCGAGCACCGTATCGCCCGGCTTGATCGAGGCTACCGCCGTAGGATTGCCGCAACCGAGCCCGAGGTTGGAACCGTCCGGAACAGCTTCTACCTGGTCTGGGGAGTAGCCCAGTTTCAGAGCCTGTTCGGCAACACCTGACTGATCGGCGCAGCAGGCGGAGAGTTGACCCGTGCAGCAGTCTGCGTTTGTGGCCACCTGGGCGTAGCTCTCTCGTACTTTCTCTTTGACATCGGTGTCTTTCATTTCACGCTCCTTTGTTCTTTGTATGTTTGCTCCCCGGAGGCCGTAAGGCCTCCGGGAATCTCTGCGACTTCCGCTGTTACGGGGCAGTTTTGGGTCATGCCCGGGACCAGCCTATACAGCCTTCGCTACAATGAGCGATCCGGGGGATGTCAAAACGCTTCATGATAGGTTCCTTTCTTCAGTTGATACGTGACGAAGCTCAAAAAACGCTTCCATGTTCGGTTTACTTTTCCTCGGCTTTTTCATCCTCAGGCGAACAGCACTCGGCGGAACCGCCTTTGAAGCCAAAAGCCATCATGGGCACGCAACCGCAGTTGCAGAGGTCTTTGAGACCCTTGCCCTTGATGTCGATCCGTACACCGTCGTCGGTCTCGGTGAATTTGATCGCTCCAACTTCTTTTTCCATTCTGTCTCTCTCCTTTCGGTTAATGGTATCTACATATCTGTATATGTAAATATATCGATATATGTTTCAAAAAAAAGGCAGTAAACTGCTTTTTTTTAACGTCCGTGGCTATTGTGATATGTTTGAGAGAGTTAACCCGGCAAGCGCTGAAACCCGAGCGGCGTCCACGGAGGTGAATCTCACTTTCTTTTGGCTTTGGCGACGAATTTGACCGGTTTGACAGGAATAGAGAGGCAGTCGCAAAAGCCTGAACAGCAGCTCTCGACCGATATTTTGTTCAGACTGTAGAAGACTTGTTGGCCGTCGCGACGGTCGACCACGATGTCGGCTTCACGCAGGATGGATAAGTGACGGCTGACGGTAGGCTGAGAGAGGCCGACCTGTTTGACGATATCGTTGACGGTTCTTTCACCGCCGACCAGCAGGGCCAGAATCCGCAGACGAGTGGGGTCGCCGAAGGCTTTGAAGTACTTGCTGTAGGTTTTTTCGTCCATTTTGCGGGCCATGAGGTCAGTCTTTCATCAGGCGTTCTGCTTATGTAAATATAACGATATGTATATACCTATTGTTTCCAGCTTGTCAAGGTATCATTGGACGGGTGCAGCAGGTTAGTCAAAGCGATCTGCCTGACCGGAATCAATGAATATCTTCTTTATGGCCCTGGTTGTATGGCATGACCGTACTAAATTACACGACGGAGAACAACTGTAACTTCCTGCCGGTTGCCGTTGCGCTCGATCAGCAACTCTATCTCAGCAGCCGCTTGCCTGAGCATTGAACGCAACTCAAAACGGTCGTACTCAGAGACCGGCTTGCTGTTTATTCTAAGGACCTTATCGCCGACCTGCAAGCCGGCCTCGGTGGCCGGAGAACTTTCGTAAACCTGCTCGACCGTGGCAGATTCCAGATTAGGCGCACTCATTTCAAAACCGGTCATGTTGTATTCGAAGGGACTTGCGAACCTCTCTGTCGGCTCGATAAACAGCTGCTGCCCATGATAATCAAAGACCAGATTGAAACGGGACAACAGCCCTAACCCGATCATGCCCTCATAGACGGCGTGGTCTGAATGCTCCCTGGAAACGAAACTGACCAGGAGGTCCGGCAGCTTGTACCCACCGATATCGATTTGAGGGAGACGTCCGATGAATCCGCGAGTCTCCACCCGCTGTATATTCATCCCCAGACTGGCCGGTAGTTTTGCCTCAGGCATCGAAACAGCATGCTCGCCGCCGACAACAACCTGCAACTGATCGTTGTAACCGAGATCCATCAGCAGTTTCATAGATACACTTCGCCCGTCCTCCAGGCTCAGAGTTGCCGGAATGGACCAGGGACCAAACCCCAAAGGCTGCCATGGTACAGCTACACCTTGACCCCGGTAGGCAAACTCATCGGGCTTTATGAGAGTGATTATCATTCGCTCGAAATTGATATCGACAACGAAATGTTTGAAAAAGGTCGCACTGATCTGCCCCACACTACCAAACCACATACCGGCGTTACCCGAGCTGTATGGTGTAACCACGGCCGCCTGATCCAAAAACTCAACAGCGGGGAAGCCGACTGTTATACCCGATGCTGTTCTCGACACAAGTTGGTCGCCGCCTTCGTCGCCGATACCGATCTCACCATCATACACCAAACCGAGCGAATCGACGGCCGGGCTGCCCCAAAAGAGCAACTGGTCCCACATGAACCCGTCGTCCAACAGCATGTGCACCTGTTGTCCATTGACCTCACAGATGAATCGAATGTCGCCTCGGTATATCTCAAATGGAATCTCAACTTTGTTATCTGCTGCCGTCATTTTGTAGCTGCCGGGCAATTGGCCGGCGTTGGCCGTATCATCGCAAAAGGCCGTCCGGGCAGGCAGACAAAAAAACGTCGCCAAGAGTAATGTGATCAATTGAGTTTTCATAACATCTGTATCCTCACTGTCTAACTCCACGGGCAAAAGTGTCCATGTAGGTTTCGAAGTAGGCATCGGCCTTAAAGCGTGCGAATGAGTAGTTCGGCGAAAGAGCCCTGTTGATAACGGTCCTAATAGAGTAGAGAAAATGGCTGATAGTCATGTCGATTTTGAGGTCGGGACGTAGCGAACCATCTTTGACACCCAGTCCGAAAACCTCGCGCAGCCCTTTGGCCAATTGCTTGTTAATTGCCTCGAAAGATGCGAATGTCTCATCGCTTACCAGGGTCCGGTCGATTCCGGCCAGGTCCCAGTACAGTTGCAGCCGGATAGAGCTGGGGTGACGGACGGTATAGTCGTACAGAGCTTCCGCCCAGATGATTATCTTCTCAAGACCGGTCCCGGCCTCGGTAAGACGCGCCTTTTGCTCAGCCCAGCGTGTTTTGAGGTCTTCTGTCAACAAACACAGGCTGATTTCTTCTCGGCTTTTGAAATATGCATACAGCGTTTTTCGCGTATACTCGGTGGCCCTGGCGATGTCTTCCATCGTACTGTTTTCGATTCCCTGCTCATCGTAGAGCTTACGGGTCTTTTGCAAAATGTAGTTTTTGCGGGCTTCTCTTTCGACCTGCCTGCGAGACATGCGCTACCTCGTTTTCCGGTATGTATACATCCAGTATAACATATTATACGTGACGTATAATTTACGGCTTTGTTGCAGAAGTTTGTTCTCGCACCCATTGGTCGTGTGGCCGTCTCCAACGTTGTTTGGGACGGGTTAGGTGCTGTCGAGCGGGTGTGGGTGGCCGTCTCAAACCCGTTTGGGACGGGTTAGGTGCTGTCAGGTGACTCGCCTGACAGTCAGTGGATGGGGAGGCGAGCGTCGGGCGGCGTCGCCCGACACCACTTGTTTTTGTGGTGGTCGAGTCTTCAGACTCGGCTACCAGGCCCCACGCGATCTGAAGATCACGCGGGCACCATGTTAGGTGCTGTCGAGCGGGTGTGGGTGGCCGTCTCAAACCCGTTTGGGACGGGTTAGGTGCTGTCAGGCGACTCGCCTGACAGTCAGTGGATGGGGAGGCGAGCGTCGGGCGAGGTCGCCCGACACCACTTGTAGAAAAAAACCGCCAGGTGATTGACCTGGCGGCGGAATTTTCTTACGAGCGTGAACTCGTTATCAATATCGATAGCAACCTACAAGATAGCCTCGAAGGCCTGTTTGAACGTGGCGTAGTTGCGCGGTCCCACGAATCTTTGGACTTCTTTCCCTTCGCGATTATAGAAAATAGTGGTGGGGACACCGGTAGTGACGCCCAGCGTGTACAGATGCTGGTTTTCGCCCATCATCATAGGCCACGACATTTTATTCTGTGCAGCGTACTTTTCAACTTTCTGCGGGGTGTCGCGCACGGCCAGTCCCAGCAGGGCGACACCTTTTTTTTCAAATTCCGCGTTGAGCAACACCAGATCAGGGATCTCACGTCGACATGGCGGACACCAGGTGCCCCAAACATTGATCACGGTCGGTTGTTTACCGATCCACTCGTCGGAATTGTGCAGCTTGCCCTTGATGTCATAAGCTGCAAACTGAACGACCGGCGGTTTTGACTCGGTTGCGACGGGGGTGGTTGTTGTCTTCTGGTCGGCATGTTTTGCCAGAATCGGCGGAGGGTCCTTCGGCCCGGACCGGGCTGTTTGTTTCTTGGCTTGGTTGTTAGCCGTATTGGTCTGTTTGGCCTCGTTGCTTCCGCTGCACGAAACCAGCAGAAAAACCATCAACACAAAAGAAACAGTAAGTGTGGTTTTGATCATCGGTGGAAGCCTTGGTCTCTGATGCCGGTTATTTGCCGCCTTTGTTCTGACCCGGATTCTGGGCCTTGGTGGTGTCGTACTGCCTTTCGTGCACGTAGGTCAGATACTTGGAGAGTTGCTCTTTGGCCTGATAACCACGGGCAGCGCCCAGCTTGCCACCTTCGGGGGTCAGAAAATAGTAGGTGGGGTAGGACCTGACCTGAAACTCGCTCCTGGCCAGATTCTGCTCGGTGATTTTGTAGCCGTCGATATCCAGTTCGTTCTTGGAATCTCCATCGACCTTGACCGATACGAAGTTACTACCGAGCATGTTGACGATCTCGTCTTCTTTGAAAGTAGTCTTGTTCATCTTCTTGCACCAGCCACACCAACTGGTGGTGAAATTGACAAAAACATGTTTGTCTTCAGCCTTGGCTTTGGCCAGACCGGCATCGTAGGACAACCATGCAATCTCGGTCGGCTTGGTCGATCCCGGAGTCTTATCATCACCGGCGCTAACTCCAAGCGCCAGGGCAAGAAGTAATAGAGCGACGATAGCGGTGATTTGCGTCTGTTTCATTGAAATACCCAATCTATCCAGCAATGTTGTTCACCTATTTCAACGGTCTCAAATAGGCGCCTGATTCACCAAGCAGTTCTTTGAGCCGGTTCATTAACTGCGCGTCCGGTGTCACAGTATACTTATTAGACCTAATATACACTTCTGAGCCGTTTTGTCGAGCAGCAAGTAGCACCGGGGCTTTCCCCTTGTTCTGTTCGAGCATAGCAAGGGCCTCGTCAATGGCCTTATCGGAGCAATCCACACCAATCTTTATAACGAGTTGGCAGTTGAAACGTTCCGTTAGTTTGGACAGACCAATCAACTCCGAGGCTATAATCTTTGGCGCCTCGCCCTCTCTGGTGGACACCCGACCGGTTACCAAAACCATCTGGTCCACCTGGGCCGATTCGCGGTGTTTTTCAAAACAATCCGAGAATATTATCAGCTCGACCGAGCCTGAGAAATCTTCCAACGTCGCGAAAGCCATCAGGTTACCCTTCTTATCGGTCATGCTCTTGAGTACACCGATAATACCCCCCACCGTAACCTCGCGTCCGTCGGCTGCGTTGTGAAGATCGATTGTCTTGAACGATGCAAAGGAGTCCAGTTCGTCACGATAGCGGTCCAACGGATGGCCGGAGACATAATAACCCAGCATCTGCTTCTCTTTGGCCAGCCGGTCGCTGGTCGACCATTCGGCCAAATCCTTCAGCGGCGGCGCCACGCGATCGGCCAGGGCTCCGTCGACCGCGAACAGATCATGAGTGGCCGAATTCTCAGCCACCCGGTGGCCGTAATCCAACATAGTTTCTACGGCATCGAATTTCTGGTGTCGATTTCCGTTGAGACTGTCGCAGGCGCCGGCGGCAATCAGAGACTCCATGGTTCGACGGTTGATCGACTTAATCGGCACCCGACTGACCAAATCGGCCAGATCGCCAAACCGTCCCTCGGTCAGACGTTCATCGACAACCGCCTTAGCCGGACCCACCCCGACATTTTTGACCGCCTGGAGCCCGAAACGGATATTTGAGTCGACTACGGTGAAGTCGATAGTCGATTCGTTGACATCGGGTGGCAGAACCTTGATCTGCATGCGACGGCATTCCTCCAGAAGCTGGTAGATGCGGTCTGAGTCGTTGATTTCCGAAGTCATCAGGGAGGCCATGTACTCCCGTGGATAGTATTGTTTCAGCCAGGCCGTCTGGTAGGCCACCAGGGCGTAACAAGTGGCGTGCGCTTTGTTGAAGCCATACCGGGCAAAGGTTTCGATCTGCTCGAACATCTCGGTAGCTATCTTTTTATCCACTTTGCGGGCCTCGGCGCCGTTCAGGAACTCCCTCTTTTGTGCGGCCATCAAGGCGGCGTCTTTCTTGCCCATTGCTTTGCGCAGCAGATCGGCCGTACCCATGCTGTATCCAGCCAGCACGTTGGCGATTTTGAGCACCTGTTCCTGGAAAACGATCACGCCGTAGGTATCTTTCAGAATCCGCTCCAGGTCCGGATGCAGATATTTGATATTGGCCGCGCCCCGTTTGCAGTCGATGTATTGATCGATCATCCCGGAATCCAGGGGGCCGGGACGGTACAGCGCGTTCATGGCGGTAATGTCGGCGAATGTCTCAGGTTTCAATTTGCGCAGATAGTCACGCATCCCCGATGACTCAAACTGGAAGATACCTATGGTCATACCGGTCGCGAACAGTTTGAACACTTTGGGGTCGTCAAGCGGCAGGTTCTCGATATCCAACTTAACATCAGGATAGTTCTCATGCACCATCCGGACGGCGTCATCTATGACGGTCAGCGTGCGCAAGCCGAGGAAATCCATTTTCAACAGACCGATCTCCTCGACCATTTTCATGTCGAACTGGGTGGTGATTTCGTCCTTACTACCTTTGAACAACGGCACATAGTCGGTCAGCGCCGAAGGTGCAATCACCACGCCGGCCGCATGGGTGGAACAGTGACGAGCAAGTCCCTCCAGAGTGCGTGAGTAGTCGATCAGTTTATTGATCCGCTGATCCTTCTCGACCAGTTCGGCCAGTTCCGATGACTGTTTGAGTGCTTTGTCTAAGGTCATGTCGACAGCCAGCGGAATCATTTTGGCAATCTTATCCACTTCGCCATAGGGAATAGCCAGCACCCGACCGACATCGCGCACCACGGCGCGAGCGGCCATAGTACCGAAGGTGATTATCTGGCAGACATTCTTCTCACCGTATTTTTCGATGACATATTGAATGATTTCATCGCGACCGCGGTCGGCGAAATCAATGTCGATATCCGGCATCGAAATCCGTTCCGGGTTGAGGAATCGTTCGAACAAAAGCTCGAACCGGATAGGGTCCACATTGGTAATTCTGAGCGCATACGAAACCAGCGACCCGGCTGCCGAGCCACGACCGGGCCCGACCGGGATTTTCTGCCGACGGGCGTAATCGCAAAAGTCCTTGACGATCAAAAAGTACCCGGCGTAGTGCATCTTTTTGATAACACCGAGCTCGTAGTTCAGTCGTGTTTCGATCTCGTCGGTCTGTTCTTCGTAACGCTCCTTAAGACCCTCGCGACAGAGATGCTCGAGGTAGGCATCCGGATCAACAAACTGACTGGGAATGGGATAAACAGGCAGCTTAAGCTGCCCCAGTTCCAATTCCAGGTTGCAGGCCTCGGCAACGCGGACAGTGTTCTCAAGAGCCGGTTTGAAATCCCCCAGAGCTTGTTCCATCTCAGCTTCGGTTTTGAAATAGATCTGATCGGTGTTGTAGCGCATCCGCTCGGTATCCTCGACCAACTTGCCGGTCTGGATACAAAGCAGAGCATCGTGGGCCAGGTAATCCTGCTGTTTGAGATAGTGGCAGTCGTTGGTGGCCAGCATCGGGATCGAGGTCTCTCGGGCAATAGCCTCGATCTTGCCCAGCAGGATCTGTTCCGGTTCCAGCCCGTGGTTTTGCACTTCGAGATAGAACCCTTCAGGTCCGAAAATATCCTGTAACTCGCGGGCTGCTGCCACCGCCGCCTCGGTGTTGCCGCGCAGAAGATTCCAGTTCACCTCACCTTTAAGGCAGGCGCTGCTGGCTATCAAACCGTCGGAGTGTTCGCGGAGGAGTTGCTTGTCGATACGTGGCCGATGGTAGAACCCTTCCAGGAAACCGGCCGTGGACAGCTTGATCAGGTTTTTGTAACCGGTCAGGTTGCGGGCCAGCAACACCAGATGAAAGCCACCGTCCGGCCACTGTTTGGAGGGTTGTTTTTCATGCCGACTACCACCGGCCACATACGCTTCGATACCTATGATCGGTTTGATCCCGGCCCGGTTGGCTTTTTTGTAGAATTCGATCGCGCCGAACATATTGCCGTGATCGGTCACGGCCAAAGCGGGCATGCGGTGTTCTTTGGCTAACGCAATCAGAGCATCAAGACGACAGGCGCCGTCCAGAAGAGAGTACTGGCTGTGCGTGTGCAGGTGGACGAAGTTCGCATGTTTCACGGCCATAAAAAGTCGCTCCGGTTCTGCTGCCTTTGACAGATGATACGCAGCCTCGGCAGAACCAGCGATCCAAATGCAGGCCGACGTATAAGGTTGGAACCATGAGGTGGCAGGTTTCGCATCCTCCGGCATCCCCTTACATAATTGCAGAAAAGAGCGGTACGGTCAAACACTTTCTGGTTTTGCAGGCTCAGTCGGCACAAAAAAAGCGGCCCCGAAGAGCCGCTTGAGAAATCGTATAGGGAGTCAGGTCAGGCTTTTCGAAATCTTCGCGCCACTCCAACACCGGCCAGCCCTAAACCTAACAGAAGAACCGTCGCCGGTTCGGGAATAGTCGTCTGGGCATCATGAGAAAAGGGTGCAAAGACTCTGTTCTTATCGAATCCATAAGCGTCAAAATGCACACCACCGGCGTAGGTGGTGCTGATACCGAACTTGAAAACCTGACCGTACTGGTTCTCACCACCATCACCACCGGGCACATAGTCCTGAACATTGACAAAGGGACCGGAAGTTGTCTGGGCAGCTACAAAATGCTCCACATAGTCTGTCGGGAAGACACCGTGGCCCGGCATCGGATCGGAGGTGGGCGGGGTGCCGTAGACGTAGTCGGCGGCGCTGTAAGTAGTGCCGACACCACCTTCGGGAGTAATGGTCAGGGCGCCATCAGTTGGGGTTTGGCCCAACAACGATGCCACCAGATGGATATCCTGAATAGAGCCATGATTCAACCCGGAGGCCACCACCCACAATTCAAAATCCTGCTCTGTCGTGTACCATGTTTCGCTGGATGCATCATACTCCCCACCCGGAATGTACAACTGCAAGCTTGGTACAGCCATACTGGTTGAGGCCAGAATAATGGTAGCGAAAACGGTCAAAACGAGACTTTTCATATCTGCATTCTCCAAAGAGCTAAAACTAGTCAGTTATATGTCAAGCAATCGGTGTGCCGAGCGACCCTTCGATAAAAGGCCATAAACGAGATCACAACAATCTATCCTTCAATAGCTTGGCATTCACGGGTGACGGCCTCGTCTCGGCCGTGCAAATACAGGCTGTTCAATATGCAAACAGTTTCACCTTATTCGCAAGGCATGGTATCTACTGAGTTGAGAATCACCTCATTAATATGGAGTGTAATGCTACATGTTTCCCGGGTGACATTTCCCCTCGACAATCTTCGACCAATCTCAAGGGATTGGGTGCTGTCAGGTGACTCGCCTGACAGCCAATGGGTTGAACGGCGGGCGTCGGGCGGGTCGCCCAACGCCACCCGTAGACCAGGCTACTTTCAACACACCCTGACGCCTTGTGCGTTCGACCAATGTCAATACTGACGTAGGGCAAAACCGCTTCTGTTTCTGCCGCAACACAGTTTCGGGTGGCCGTCTCAAACTTTGTTTGGGACGAATAATACAAAAGCCACCCCCAAACCGGGTTTGAGGGTGACACCCATCGACATTTGGCGGAACCGCTAATCCCGCGCGGCGCGGGACGCACTATCGACTACGGTGGGGATCGGCTTGATGAATCGCCCTGTTTTCTTATCCAGAGCGCATTTTCACTGACGCCGTCTGTCAGTGCTATCTTTTATTTTAATCGCGACCAGAATGTGATATATTCAGCCGTTACTACTTTGTAATTTGGATGTAATGGCAAGTTAGAAAATCATGATAAAGAAAGGCAAAGGACAAATGGCTGCTACCACTACTGTGGGTGATCGCTCCAAGGCACTTGAAGCGGCGCTGACTCAGATCGAACGATCATTCGGCAAGGGCTCGATTATGCGGTTGGGGGACAATTCGGTTCTTGAGATCGAGGTTATTCCCTCGGGATCGCTGGGGCTGGATCATGCTCTTGGTGTTTGCGGGATTCCACGGGGGCGGGTAACGGAAATCTATGGCCCGGAATCATCGGGCAAGACCACGCTGGCTCTGCACATTATAGCGCAGGCTCAAAAACTGGGCGGGGTGGCCGCCTTTATCGATGCCGAGCATGCTCTTGATGCCACCTATGCCCGGGCGCTGGGCGTTAACACCGATGATCTGCTGGTATCTCAACCCGACGCCGGTGAGCAGGCATTGGATATCACCGACACCCTGGTGCGATCCGGCGCGGTGGACATTATCGTAGTCGACTCGGTCGCCGCCTTGACGCCACGCGCCGAGATCGAGGGTGAGATGGGCGACCACCACATGGGTTTGCAGGCCCGTCTGATGTCACAGGCCTTGCGCAAACTGACCGCGATAATCTCCAAGAGCAAGACGGCGGTGATATTTATCAACCAGATTCGGATGAAAATCGGTGTCATGTTCGGTAATCCGGAAACCACCACCGGTGGTAACGCCCTGAAGTTCTATTCGACCGTACGGCTGGACATCCGACGGATCGCTACGATCAAAGATGGTCAGGAGCAGATCGGTTCACGCACCCGTGTCCGTGTCGTGAAAAACAAAGTTGCGCCGCCATTCAGAGAGGCGGAGTTCGACATTATATACGGCAAGGGTGTCTCCTACCACGGTGAGCTTTTGGACTTTGCGGTCAACCATGGCATCGTCGACAAGTCCGGCTCATGGTTTAGTTATGGTGCGGATCGCTTGGGGCAGGGGCGCGAGAACGCCAAGCAGTTTCTGATTGAACACGAGGAGATTGCGTCTGAAGTTTTGGCCAAGGTCAAAGAGGCTTTGGGCTGGACCTTGATCGAACCGGACACGGAACCGGCGTCGCCGGCCAAAGCCGCCAAGGCCGCAGAAGAGAAGTAACGACACGTGCTGTCGGGTGCCCCACAGCTTGCTGTGGGATATCGTGTTGCCGTCAGTAATCTTGCAGGGCAGTCCGCCGCGGCGTGGACCCGGCCTTGTGGATGATGTTTGGGTGGCCCACGCCGCCAAAGGCGGGGCTGTGGGAATATGGTGCTGTCGGGCGACTCGCCCGACGGCTGCGACGAAAAGAATCTGTTGTGCTGTGTCTTGGTCCCGACATTGGCGGGATTGTGACCCGGCACATATTGGAGGCAGTTGATACAAAGTCATTCTGGCGAAGGCCAGAATCCAGTCTTCGATTCAGGTGGCCGCCTCAAACCTTGTTTGGGGCGGGTGACAAGGGCCACCCCCAAAGCGACTTTGAGGGTGCCACCCGGCGAAAGGGAGGAAGTATGTTTCATGCGCGTTACGTAATTGTACTTGTGATGTTCCTGCTCATAGGGACCGATAGGGCTGAGGCGGCCGACGGTGACGTTACTGGCTGCAAAGGCAGGTTTATAGAAATGGCTGGCACATTTCAACGATTGGAAACAGAGTACTTTCTAAAATACACAGAATTGAATGGGAAAATCTCTAGTCTGGTATCTTCCGGTCGGGCTGACGATAAGGAACTGGACCGATTGTCAAAAGAGGTCGATAGATACATTGATCTGAGCTTTCACTTCCAAGCCTTGACCGATGACGCCAGCAATGGGCGTATGAGCATCTCCTGCGACGACTTCGAGAAACAGTTGAAATGGATTGTGGAGAACGATGATTACATGCGCACCATGGCGGCATTGGTTGATCCCTCGACAGCTCTAGACCCAATGGAGTACTTGTACTCACAAAACTGGTTTGGGGAAGCAATCTCGAAGGCCATAGAAGAGCGTTCCTACGGTCACAAGGGAGTCCAGCAGGTCACCCTCAGGAACTTGGCTGAGCTTTGCAGGATGAAAGGTTATACGTTTTTTAGAAAGCACATTCTAAACGACATAGAGGGCGAGTCGGGACTTATGGACAGGCTAGAGAGCTTCTCAAAGAGCACCGCGACAAGTTTGGTCGTGGAGGCTTCGATAATAAGTGCCCTGGAAAACTATTCCAAGCAGAGCGTTGCCAAGGCGGTAGGCTTCACTGCTGGCGTCATTGTTTCCGTGGCCTGGCCAAGCGAAATCGATCTCCACCCTCTGGAGGTGCTCGAAAGTGATGGGTACAGTCTGTCCGAGCGAAAGAGTGCCGTTGCCGAAATCCTTCGGAGTGAGGCGACCACACGTGAACACCTGCAAACGGTCGCCAATGAAATCGCAACCTGGCCTGGCGGGGCATTCGGGAGAAGCCAGAAGTGATAGGTTCAAGAGATGTTCATTTCCTCGACTTACCGTGGATGCCCGCCTTAAACTCGTTTGGGGCGGGCAACAAGAATCATCCCCATAGAGGCTTGGTGGGTGCCACCCGGAAATGACGCTCTCGCTAGCCCTTACCCCCCCTCACACATCATGCTCGGTTAACTTCACCTTACCCTTGCGTTCGGAGACGTAGACGCCGAAGGTGATCAAAGCAGCGCCAAGCAAAATCCAGACAGTAATAGACTCATTGATCAACAACCATGCAGCAACCATCGTGAACAATGGTTCGATGTACAAGTACGCGCCAACATCAGCCGCCGTGTAACGCGCCAACCCCTCCGCCCACAACCAAAACGAAACAGCTAAACATAACACACCAAGAAAAACCAGGCTAACGCTTGTTATCGGTTGCATCTCAAGGAAAACGTCGAACCCGCTGGTGGCCAGAGTGTATGGAATGAACACCGCCCCTGCCACAAGTGTCATCCAAAAAGTGGCCACCAAAGGATGGACCTTTTTGGTAATGTCGCGCGTGGCCACCGTGTAGAATCCCCAGGTCACGCACGAACCGAGCACGATTACATCACCGCGCGAGTTGATCCAGGCTAAGTTTCCCCAGCTTCCGTTGGCGGTCAACACGACAACGCCAAGGGTAGCTAAGATGAACCCTGTCCAATGGTGTTTGCTGAACGGTTCTTTCAGATAGAACCAGGCCAGCGCAGCCACGAATATCGGCGCCGTTGTCAGAATCCAGGCAGTGTTGGAGGCAGCTGTCTCTTTCATGCCGGTAGCCATCACCCAGAAATGCAGAAAAACCAAAAACGACGCTGCGAAAAGGCCCCACTTTTTCTCCACCGGCCAGATCCTGAGACCCTTGGCCTTTATGATGATAAACAAAGTCGGGGCAGCCAGAAGGAAGCGCGCTGAGATCATCTCCACCGGTTCGAGTTCACGCAGCACCACTTTGATGGCGATATACGAGATACCCCAGAAGAACACCGGCAATAGCAGAAACAACGACGACAGTCTCATCCGACAATAAACAGAAGCATTTGATCCAAGGCAAGGTTGAGGTTTTGTGGCCTGCCTGTGTCAGGTCACAACCTCGCCTTTGGCGCAGCCCAGACCTGACACAACGTGAAAGTGCCGTTGGGCGCCCCGGCCCGCCCGAAGTTTATGCTTCGACTCCGCTCAGCACGAGGTTGGGCCAGCATCATTTGCGTTGTGATGGTCGAGTCTTCAGACTCGGCCATAATCCCACCGAGTCTGAAGACTCGGCGGGCACAACGCAAGAGAAGACTGGATTCCGGCCTTCGCCGGAATGACAAAAGGTGCAGGCCGGCCAAGGCGACAAGTCGCTTCTTGGCGCTACGCACCTTATGACCTCACCCTGAGCGGAGTCGAAGGGTGGCGGTTTGCCTGTCGAAACTCCCAACTTGACAACAGTCGCGAAGTCCACGATCATCACACTTAGAAACCATCCCAGTCCGGAATCTGACAGAATGCAAGGAGAGCGGATGCATTCCATAAAGCACCCATCGCTTAGTTTCTATCTCGGTTTGATCGTAGTGGTACTGGGCTTCATCAGTTTGCGCATGCCGCCGGTGGATTCGTTCTGGAGCATGACATTGGCGCCGCTGCTCCTGGTGCTGGGATATCTGGTGCTACTGCCGCTCGGCTTGTGGCCGCGCTGCTCGGAACCGAACCACGAATCAACCGCAGGCGAGGATGTCTCGACCAGCCGTTTTGCCGGTTTGGGCGTGTTTGCTTTAGCGCTCATTACTTACTGCCTGACCCTTTGGCCGGGTCCGCGTTGGTGGGATAGTGCTGGGTACATTGCATCAAGTATCACGATGGGGGTCGATAGTGCGCCCGGATCGCTGCTGCTGCAACTCATAGGTCGCTTGTTCTCTGTCCTCACGTTTATAACGTCCCCGGCGGTACGACTCAATGTCATGATAGCGCTGGCCACGGCCGCGGCGGTGACGGTTGTCTACTTTACGATCGTGCGCATGTTGCGCGCAGTATCGGTCAAGGAAGCACCTGATCAAACTGCGATTGTTGCCGGCTCACTCTTGGCCTCTTTGACGTTGGCTTTTGCTGTCAGTGTCTGGTCCCATGCGATTTTCACCAACCCTTATGGGCTGAGTCTGTTGTGCGCCGCTGTCTTGTTCTATCTCGCGGTGCGTTGGTGGGAAGACCCCGATGCCGAGAGCGCCGGTAATCTCCTGCTATTGGCGGTTTTTGTTTTGGGGCTGGATGTTAGCGTTCATCGCAGTAACATCCTGTTCATCCCAGGCTTCCTGGTCGTCGTGCTTCTCCGTCGACCGCGCCTGCTTACTTCGGGAAGGTTATGGCTGGGTGGAGTCTTGCTCTTCATGCTGGGGCTGTCGTTACAATCGTTCAACATGTTTCGCGCCCAGCTTGACCCCTGGATAAACATGTCCGACCCCGACACGCTGGCTGGTCTTTGGGACTATTTGGCCCTCAAGCAGTCCGGGGTGGCCGCGTTCGGAACTGACCTGTTGCAGCGCAATGGTCCGGTGTGGTCCACGCAGATCAAACATGAATACCTGAGATACCTCGGATGGAACTTCGTCGGCTTCGATCACGCCACGCTCGGTGTCAAATGGAATGGAATGTATGGCCTACCTCTGGTTGTCGGGCTGGTTGGTATGGTCTGCCATTTTTTCAGAGATTACCGACAGGCGCTGAGAGTCCTGGCCATGTTTCTCAGTGTCAGTGTGGTTGCGATCATTTACCTGAACGTGCCCGAAAATTACTTCCGCAAAATGGACCGGCACTTCATGGCTTCGTACATGATCTTCACTGTCTGGATCGGATACGGTTGTTACACCGTCATAAGATACCTGCCTCGTCTGTTTGGCGAACGTGCTTTGGTTGTCTGGCTGGTCTCATTGCTACTCGTAATCGCTCTGCCGCTGAACGCCCTTTTTGCCAACTGGAAGATCAACGACCAGAGCGGCAACTACACGCCGCTTGAATTCGGCCGCAACCTTCTGAAAACATGTGAGCCGGGTGCTATCCTGATAACCGGCGGCGACTCAGACACCTTCCCATTGTGGTATTTGCAATTGGTTGAAGGGTATCGCACCGATGTTACCTGCTTGAACTATTCGCTCATGAACACCGAGTGGCATCTCAGGACCCGTCTCAAGTTTGAACCGGACATACCCTGGTCGCTTACCGAAGAGAGTCTGCTCGACCTGAATGTTCGAGCCGTCGACAGCCACACCGTGACAATCTACACGACCGGGCGCGACAGTCTGCCGGTGGAGTTCATAGTGGCGCCGACCTTCAACGATCAGTTCTTGCTGGTAGCCGATCAGGTTTTTCTGGACATCATCCAGACCAATCGCTGGCGTCGTCCGGTGTATATTTCGGTCGGTATGACCGGCCGCATTCCGCTGGGATTGGATCAGTTTCTCAGGCTTGATGGTTTCGCCTATCGGCTGGTGCCGGACTCTGCCAAGCGCACCAACTATACCGCTCTAAAGCATAATGTGTTCGAAGAGTTCTCATATCGCGGGCTTGGCGGCGAGGCTCTGTTGGATCAAGTCTCTCAGGACATGACCAACAGCTATCGCCCGGCTCTTCTCACCTTGAACCGATACCTGGTAGAGCAGGGTGACAGCGCCTCAGTCAAAAAGCTGGACGCCCTGATGCACAGCCTGTGGCCGGGGGAGTGAGGGTAATGCTTCGTTAAACGGCGACTTTTCCATTGCGCTCAGGCAGCCCATCCCCTACCATGCCCACCATGAGTGAGTCTGTCCTGCATCTCGCCCGGCTGAAAGGGAAAATCATCGCGATCGACGGCCCCGCCGGATCGGGCAAATCGACAACATCGCGGATGCTGGCCGCGCGGCTGGGGTACACCTATCTTGATACCGGCGCTATGTACCGTGCCATCACCTGGTTTGCCCTCAAGGCAAAAATTGAACTGTCGGACGCTGACAAACTCGGTGAGGTGGCTCAGAAGATGCCGCTTGAGTTTAAGACCGAGGACGAAGTCAACCGTGTGCTCGTGGGTGAACACGATGTGACCAGTGAGATTCGATCGGTCGAAGTCACCAAACATGTCTCCGAAGTATCCGCGCACAAAACAGTGCGTGAGGCGATGGTTGCACGTCAACGGCAGATGGCCAGGAATGGCTCCATCGTAGCCGAGGGCCGCGACACCACCACCGTGGTGTTCCCCCGGGCCGATATAAAAATCTATCTCGATGCCGACACCCGCACCCGTGCCCGACGGCGGCTGCTGGACCTCTCGCACATGGGTGTCAGTACCACGGTCGAGGAACAAGAAGCGGATATCATTCGGCGCGATAAGTATGACTCCGGGCGCGCTCACTCGCCCTTGACCAAAGCCAAAGATGCCTACACGGTCGACACCTCGAATCTAACAATCGAAGGCCAGGTCGATCAGATTATTGCGCTCATCCGCTCGGTTATCAAATAGGTATGAAGATTCTGTACTATACGGGGCGTTCGCTGACTCGGATTATCTTCGGTCTTTTCCTCCGGGCCAAAGTACGTGGCCAGGAGAACCTGCCGCCTGAGGGTGGCTTCATTTTGGCCAGCAATCACCTGTCCTATTGGGACCCGCCGCTGGTCGGCAGTTGGGTGCCCCGGCAGGTCTACTTCATGGCCAAGCAGGAGCTGTTTAAGAACCCGCTGTTCGGCGGCATTATAAAACGAACCAACGCCCTGCCGCTCAGGCGCGGAACCATCGACCGCGTGGCGCTGGATTTGTGTGTCGAGACTCTCAAGGCCGGCAACGTATTGACTGTTTTCCCGGAAGGGACACGGGCCAAAGAGGGCCACTTTCTGACACCCAAACCGGGTGTCGGCATGGTCGCAGTGCGGGCCAAGTGCCCGATAGTGCCTGCTCTGATCCAGGGCTCCAACCGTCTGAAGGCCTGTCTGCTGGGCACAAGCAGACTTAGCATTACTTACGGGCGACCGCTTGAGGCCGACTGGGTGGAGTCGTTCGACGCCACTAAGGAGAGCTATACCCAGATCGCGGAAGCGGTAATGGAGCGGATCGGATCGCTTAGAAACGAGGCTCATACTGTTAACAATGCCGCCGGGTCGTCCGATTATTAAAGGGGTCGCAAATATCTCAGAAATGCCTTGATATTTTCGGATTTCGGGTTAGCTTAAGCGGCTGCCGCGAAATTAACGCGGCGTCCTGACGGTTTTCCCTCAAGGGAAAAAATCAAAACCGTTGGGGCCAATGTAAGGAGGTTCTTAACCGTAAATGGCCGAAGCCAAAAATTCCGCAACCACAAAACCGCCCGCCAGTGTCTCCAAGCGCAAATTCGGCGCTGCCAAAAAGACTAAAAAGGTCAAGACCAAGCTCACCAAGGCCGCCACTGCTACAGTGGAAAAGGTCGAGGTAAAGCAAAAGGAAAAGACCGAACGGGTAATGACCGCTCGCCACCAGCGTATGGTGGAAAAAGCCAAAGTCCGCTCGTCGATGCCGGCGCCGGAAGCTATCCCCGAGGTAGCGGCCGTCAAAATCACCGACGTATCCGGAGTCGTCTACGACATAGCCGACTACCAGTCTATGGTGGACATGTACGACTCGACCATCCGGTCCATCCGCGAAGGAGAAGTCGTATCCGGAACCGTCATGGGTGTAACCCGCGATGATGTCATCGTCGATGTCGGTTTCAAAAGCGAGGGAATCATCCCTATCGATGAATTCCCGGCCCCGCTCAACATCAAAGTGGGCGATGAAATCGAAGTCTTCCTGGAGCAGATCGAAGACTCCTTCGGGCAACTCATTCTGTCCAAGCAGAAGGCCGACTTCATGCGCATCTGGGACAAGATTCGAGAAGTCCACGATGCCGGTGAACAGATCGAAGGCCGGGTCATGCGCCGCATCAAGGGTGGCCTCGTTGTTGACATCATGGGTGTCGATGCATTCCTTCCCGGCTCGCAGGTGGCGCTCAGACAAGTGCCTGATTTCGACGCTCTGATCAACCAGATGATGAGCGTGAAGATCATCAAGATCAACAAGACCAGACGCAACATCGTAATATCTCGCCGGGTCGTGCTGGAAGAGCAGCGCGAGTCCATGCGTTCGTCGCTCTTAAGCGAGATTGCGGTGGGCCAGATTCGTCAGGGCGTGGTCAAAAATATTACCGACTTCGGTGTTTTCATCGACCTCGGTGGTGTCGACGGATTGTTGCACATCACCGATATGTCGTGGGGACGGATTCGTCATCCTTCCGAGATGGTCAATCTGAGCGCCAAGATCGATGTCAAGATTCTCGACTTCGACGAGAAGACGTCGCGCATCTCGCTCGGACTGAAACAGATGACACCTTATCCGTGGGAAAATATCGAGCAAAAATACCCGCTGGGCAAGAAGGTCACCGGACGGGTTGTGTCTATAACAGATTTCGGCGCCTTTGTCGAACTGGAGAAAGGTGTCGAGGGGTTGATTCATATCTCCGAGATGTCCTGGACACAGCATATCAAGCATCCCTCCAAGATTCTCAACGTCAACGACCAGGTCGAGGCGGTGATTCTCTCGGTGGATAAAGAGAACGAGAAACTCTCGCTCGGCATCAAGCAGATGGAGCCGGACCCCTGGGGAACGATCGAAGAGAAATTCCCGGTCAACAAGGTTGTCTCCGGTAAGGTGCGCAACTTGACGGCCTTTGGTGCCTTCGTCGAACTCGAAGAAGGGATCGACGGCCTGGTGCATATCTCTGACATGTCCTGGACCAAACGGATTCAGCATCCTTCTGAGATCATGAAAAAGAGCGATCAGGTGGAAATCAAGATCCTCAAGATCGATCACGATAACCGCCGGATTTCTCTTGGCTTCAAGCAACTGACCGAAGACCCATGGCCGGAGATTTCCCGCAAGTATGCCGTTGGCACCGATTGTCTCGGTAATATCGCCAAAGTGCTCGACCGCGGTATCGTGGTTGATCTCGATGGTGATCTTGAGGGATTCGTCCCGATGGCACAACTGGGTCATCGCGATCTCGACCAGGCCGATACCGGGTTCACCGAAGGGGAGTCTATTCCCCTGCAAGTGATTGAACTCGACAAGAACCAGCGCAAAGTGGTGCTGTCGGTTGTTGCTTACTACAAAAAGCGTGAGCAGTCGGAGTACGATGAGTTTCTGGCCAAGCACCAGCCCAAAGGAACAGCCATGGGTGATGCTATGCCGGACGAGTTGAAGGCGACGGTTCCCGAACCGGCAGCCGAGACAACCCCGGCCGAAACAGAAACGGTGGACCCGACGGCCGATACCGCTCCTGAGACTGAAGCTGCCAAAGCTCCGGCTGAAGCAGAGGCTGCTGTCGAAGAAGCGCCTGCCGTTGAAGCTGCGACTGAAGAGGCTGCTGCCGAAACAACGGACGCACCCTCGGACGCCGCTGCTGCCTCTACTGATGACACATCGGAGGAGGATACTCCAAAAGAGTAGCAGCCCTTAGATTATAACATAAAAGCCATTTATGGCCGCCGGTGGTTGTTTATTCAGCCACCGGTTTTTTTGTTTGGTGCGGTTAGGCGACTCGCCTGACCGCCGATGGGGCGCACGGCAGGTGTCGGGCGGGGTCGCCCAACACCACTCGCAAATGAGTTTGCTGCGCTCCCTACGTCGGGTGGCACCCTCAAAGCCGCTTTGGGGGTGACAGGCAAACCTGTTTCTCGCGTTTCGCGGCCATAAATGGCCTTTTGCGCTTCGCGGTGATAAACCACCCATAAATGGGCTCTTGGCGCTTCGCGCGTCACTTCTGTCACCCCGAGCGGAGTCGAGGGGCCAACCTCATGCTGAGCACTGACTGTCATTCCGGGCTTTGACCCGGCATCCATCTTCTGTCACCCCGAGCGGAGTCGAGGGGCCTGCACACGCCGGTGAAATGGGTTTGTTTTACGAAAAAAAGTCTTTGGCGACCCCCCCCCTCTGAGCAAATGGGTTCGTTTGGTGTATTTTCTATTCACACCTAATAGAATCGATGGTGATTGCGAAGCCTGTTTGATCTTGGTCTGCGTCAATCTGTGTTCATGGGATAGGTCCTTATTCTAACGGATGTGCAGCCGCGTTTTGTGTGGAGTGGGTAGAGTTACCGTTGGAGCGGCTGCCGTGCTGTCCACTACTACATATCGCCCAAATTGAACTCACTGATCGATGCTGTGCCCGCTTCGCTGTCTATTGTAAGCCTGTTGATGCGTTCCGGCGATTGGGGATTGATCCAGATGAAACCCTCCAGAGCCAGTCCACTGGCAACGGCTTCGGCTGTGTCGAACCTGTAAAGGAACGTCCTGGGTTGAAGACCGTTGGACCCCCAACTGGCAAAAGATGCAGCGAAGATATGCTCAGAAACAAACGTGCCTCCAACAGGAGGAATATAACCGGCTTCCATCGGAATCGTGAAGTCGTCTACTGTTTTGACGTACCTCTCCCCATCTTTTGCAAGCACATCAATAGTCTGCGTTCGCAGGGGGTTATGGTGAATGAGCAGATAGTCTCCGTTCGGCGAGAGGAAGATGGCCGGTGAAATAGGAATATCGTCAAACGTGTCCAGGGGAACAAGAGCTACCGACTCATTGTAGAGATCGCAAACCACGATGTGCTTGGCCGTGAGGTAGGCGTAGTGCGTCCCATCCGAACTGAGTGACCTTTTCATACTGGCGCCGGCGGGGCGCACACCGTTGACTGCGATATCGCTGATTATGCTCATGTCGGGTACGGAAATCAATTGCACTCTATCGTAATGCTCCAGCACCAACAATGAGTCGTTCACAGCCGTCATCTCCCACGAGTCGGTTGTGATCGAGAACTCTGCCAGCATGTTGCCTTGCGAATCGTAGATTGTTGGCTTTCCAGGACTCGACTCCATTAGGGTATTATCATTCTCAGTGAAGTAGTACTGCCCTGACGGGAATGCCCGCAACAAAGCCCGACACCACATATCAAGTAGTTGTTGCCCCGAATAATCGTATGCCGCATACATCTCAGAACCCTTGCGATCGGTGCGACCGAGAATGAAAAAGCCGTCGTAGTCACGCATCTGCACCATGAAAAACCCGCCAGGATCCAAGTGCTCGGAGAACACGACATTCCCCTGGAGATCAAACAACTGGAAGCTATGCTTGTTGTCGGAAACTACACCCATATACTCTTCGGTGGCATCGAAATGAGAAGGCTCATCAAGACGTGGGATACGAAAGGCATTGGGCTGATCCGAATCCCCGGTATCGAGCGATTTATCTCCACATGCAGGCAACGAAACCAGCATATAAAGAACCAGCACGGGGATAGCAGTTTTTGACAATAGCGTGTTTTTCATTAAAATCACCTCTGGTCAGCAGCCGAAAACGAGAACTAATCCACCCGCTAGTTACTCTTTGACTGCATTCTTCCACTGTAGAATAGGCCGATTAGTCTATTCTGTCAAGGCCTAATCCACCCAGGCAATAACAACTCTGTGCGTCTCTTCTGTCCCCCCGAGTGGAGTCGAGGGGCAACCTCAGCCTAAGCGATGCCGAAGGGTGAACTAGAATGAAGTTGTCGAAACCTGCCTGCGGCAGCCCTGCGGGCCAGGGGTTTCGACTTGCTTCTGATAGTGGCGGGTTCACGCCGCGGCGCGCAGGCGAAGACGGACCCGCCCTACCGGTACTCTTCGGGCCACCCGACAACCCAGGCGAAAGCCAGGAACCTTTTCGGGTCGACGAGGTTTTGATTAAATCGCTTGACGGTCTTATAGTTTTTGCTTAAACTATAAGACTCGGCCAAATTTGGGCCCTTAGCTCAGTTGGTTAGAGCAGCTGACTCATAATCAGCGGGTCGCAGGTTCGAGTCCTGCAGGGCCCATGAAGGAAGGAAAGAAGGTTGTCGGGCAATTAGCTCAGTTGGTTAGAGCGTTCGGTTCACATCCGAGAGGTCACTGGTTCGAATCCAGTATTGCCCAGTTTGCAAGATGACGATCAACAAACCTGACAAACACCACAGCGTCGACCGTGGTCGAGCCTGTCGAATGACGGGCGACAACACAGGACGACATAAAGATAAGAGAACGCATTCTCCTGCCAGATCAGGGGGATGCGTTTTTCATTTGAGGTGCCGATGAATAAGCCGCTGGTGGCAGAAGGAGGTGTGATGCCGAACGATCTCGAACTGCTGTTGAAACTACAGATTATCGACTATGATCTTGGTGAGTTGGAACGGTCCAAAGAATATCTTCCCGATATGATGGATAATCTGCGCAACGAGATCGAGGAAGCCAAAAGCAAACTGGAAACCTGTACCACCGAATTCGAGTCCAAGAAGGTTTCAGTCAAAACCCTCGAATTGGAAATCGCATCCAAAGAAGCTGAGCTGCAAAAGTATCAACAGCAGATGATGTCAATCAAGACCAACAAGGAGTATGACGCGCTTGTGGCTCAGATTGATGCTATCAAGCAGGATATATCCAAACAAGAAACCGAGTTTCTGGGCACCGAAGAACGTATCGCCGAACTGGAAAAAGAAATCGCCGAGTATAACGAAAAATCGGAGTCGGCCCAGGACACAAACTCCAAACAGCTGTCTATTCTCCAGAACAAAATCGACTCTATCGGTGACACTATGGCCGCCAAAGAAAACGAGCGCGACCGGATATCTAAAGAGATTCCCCGGCCTACCCGCTCCATCTATGAACGGGTCCGCAAGGGCAAGGGTGGAACGGCGGTGGTGATGGTCAAAAAGCGTGCCTGCGGTTCCTGCCACAAAGCGCTGACGCCTAGAAAAGTCCAGGAGATAAAGAAAGGTGATCGCATTCACACCTGTGAAAACTGTGGTCGACTCCTGTTCTGGGATGGTGAGGAGTCCAATTAGGTCGGGATACCTATCCCACCCACGGCATGTCAGGGAAGACTTTTTATGGCCAAGGTTCTAGAGCAAGTCGCCCTCACTTTTGACGATGTACTTCTTGTGCCGGCGCACTCGGTGGTGTTGCCGCGTGATGTCGATGTTACAACCACAATCGCTCCCGGCATCAAAATGAATATCCCTCTCTTGTCGGCGGCTATGGATACCGTTACCGAGTCCAGGCTGGCTATTGCGCTGGCCCGTCAGGGTGGAATCGGCATCATCCACAAAAACCTCGACCCCGAGGCGCAGGCCGGCGAGGTTGACAAAGTTAAAAAATCTGAATCGGGTATGATTGTCGATCCGATCACGCTCCCCCCCAACAGGACTATAGGCGATGCCCTGGAAGTGATGAAGCGATTCTCTATTTCAGGAATCCCGATTACCGAGAGTGGTCGGTTGGTCGGTATCCTTACCAACCGTGACCTGCGTTTCCACCGCGATCCCTCGGTCCCCATCTCCGAGGTTATGACCAGCAAGGATCTGGTGACGGTCAAACAGGGGACCGACCTCGATAAAGCCAAGGACCTGTTGCACCAGCATCGTATTGAGAAGCTTTTGATTGTCGATGAAAACCAGAACCTCACCGGGATGATCACCGTCAAGGACATCGTCAAGAAGATACAATACCCCTTGGCCTGCAAAGATGAGCAGGGTCGTCTTCGTGTGGGCGCGGCTGTGGGAGTGGGTCAGGACCTTGTGGCCAGAGCGCCGGTATTGGTTGCAGCCGGGGTGGATCTGTTAGTAATCGACTCTTCACACGGCCACAGTGAGGGCGTAATAAAGTCAGTCACGGCCCTAAAAAAAGCGCATCCGGAGGTACCGGTGATGGCCGGTAATGTTGCTACCGGTGACGGCGCCAAAGCTCTGATCGAGGCCGGTGCTGATTGTATAAAAATAGGTATCGGCCCCGGCTCTATATGCACCACGAGAATTGTGACCGGCGCCGGTGTGCCGCAGGTCACGGCGATTGTAAATGCGGTGGAAGCTGCCCAAAAAACCGGAACTCCGGTTGTGGCCGACGGTGGCGTTCGATATTCCGGCGATGTTGCCAAGGCGCTGGCCTGTGGCGCCCAGGCGGTTATGATTGGATCGTTATTCGCAGGCACCGAAGAATCTCCCGGCGAAACCGTGCTCTTTGAGGGTCGTTCCTTCAAGGTGTACCGAGGAATGGGCTCCCTGGGCTCGATGAGAGAAGGCAGCAAGGACCGCTATTTTCAGGAATTTGAGGAGGATGCCGGCAAGCTCGTTCCGGAGGGAATCGAAGGCCGAGTGCCGTATAAAGGAGAGTTGGCCGAGTCGGTGCATCAACTGGTGGGTGGACTCAGGGCCGGTATGGGGATTTGCGGCGCCGCCAACCTGGAGAGTTTTGCACAAGAGTCGACCATGGTCCGTATTACATCAGCCGGTGTGACGGAGTCTCATCCGCATTCGGTGCCTATCACCAAAGAGGCGCCCAATTACAGACGTATGTTTTGAGTGGGGGGAGGATTGAAATGGATGTTAGTGTGTTTTGGTTTATAGATGAAGGCTTGTTAAAGTAGGAGAAACAGTCGCGCTTTAGATGAAAATTTAGAGTGAGGAAAGTCCGAGCTCCACAGAATCAGGGCGCCCGGTAACACCGGGGCGGAGTGATCCGATGGAAAGTGCCGCAGAAACTATACCGCCCGTCTTTGGCGGGTAAGGGTGAAAACGTGGTGTAAGAGACCACGGCTGTCGGCAGTAATGCAGGCAGTGGGTAAACCCCGCCCGGAGCAAGGCCAAATAGGGGAACAGGGGTCGATTCGCCCCGCTATGATTCCCGGGTGGGCCGCAAAGAATGATCGGGCAACCGATCATCAAGATAAATGACTGTTGGTCTCGCCTATGGCGGGATTACAGAACTCGGCTTACCTCCTGCTGACAAGCCTCCAGTAATATGGAGGCTCTGATGAGCTACACAAAACGGATCGCACCCTTGAAATGGGTCCTGGATGATGAGCCGGATGCGGCGCTGATTGCAGGTTTGATTGAGGAGTGCGACCTGCCGGGGCAGGTGGTCAAAGTTCTGGTCAAACGAGGCATTGATAGCGCTGAGACCATCCAACGATTCCTGCGGCCGCAGATGGTCGACCTTCGGGACCCATACGACATGACCAGTATGCGGGAGGGAATCGACCGCGTTACCCAGGCTTTCTGCAATAATGAAAAGATGGTCATCTACGGGGACTACGATGTTGACGGCATTACCGCAACTACTCTTCTGTACATGGTACTGAGCAAGCTGGGTGGCGATGTTATCTTCTACTTGCCGAATCGATTGGTGGAAGGCTACGGTTTGTCAAAGGACGGTATCGATCAAGCTAAAGATGCCGGTGTCTCTCTGATAATCACGGTCGACACCGGGATCACAGCCATCGAAGAAGTGGAGTACGCACGTTCGGTCGGTGTTGATGTGATTGTCACCGACCACCATGAACCGGGCGAGAAGATTCCTGATGCGGTCGCCATTATCAATCCAAAGACCGACGGTGAAAGGTATCCGGACGAACTGTCCGGGGTTGGGGTGGCGTTCAAATTCGCCCAGGCTTTGTATCAATCACACAGTCAGGACGAACGCGATCTGGAAGAACATCTCGACCTGGTTGCCATGGGCACGGCCGCGGATATCGTGCCGCTGGTAGGTGAGAATCGCGTCCTGACCAAGTTCGGCATCCGGCAGATCGCCCGTACTACCAAGCCTGGTCTTAAGTCACTGACTTTTGTTTCAGGGTTGATGGGTAAAGACATCAGCACCGGTCAGGTGGTTTTCATTCTGGCGCCGCGGATCAATGCGCTGGGGCGTCTGGGGGCGGCTGGTGAGGCGGTACGTCTTCTGTCGACACGCGATGAGCAAGTGGCTGCAGAGATCGCTCGCAAATTAGACGAAGAAAACAAGCGGCGTAAGGCTATCGATGAAACCACGCTCAAAGAAGCTCTGGCGCAGATCCAGGAAATAGTTGATCTGGATAACGACCGGGCAATAATTCTGTCCGGTGAAGGTTGGCACCAGGGGGTTATTGGAATTGTCGCCAGTCGTATAGTCGAGCGCTATCATCTGCCGACTATCATGATCTCGGTAACCGACGGTGTCGGCAAAGGTTCGGCGCGCTCGATCCCCGGTTTCCATTTGTGCGAAGCTCTGAAAGAGTGCGAACACCTGTTGATCAAATACGGCGGTCACAAGTATGCTGCCGGACTGTCGATCCGCGACGATCAGATTACAGAATTCCGCGAAGCGTTCAAAAAAGTCTCGATCAAGCATCTCACCAACGAGGACATTGCTCCCAAGCTGCACATAGACCTGGAGATCGAACTCACCGAGATCAACGACGATCTCATGCAGACTTTTGAAGAGTTCTCGCCCTTTGGTCCTCAGAATATGCGACCGGTTTTTCTGACGCGCAACTGCGAGGTCGTGGGTCAGCCCTATATTGTCGGAAAGAACCATCTCAAGATGCGAGTTCGCAAGGGAGACCCGGTCTTTGACGTCATAGGTTTCGGCTTCGGACACATGGCCAGCCTGATCTCGGACAAAGGATGCCTGGTCGACTTAGCATACGTTATTGAATACAACACTTACAACGACGTGACGCGCAAACAACTCAGGTTGAAAGACATCAAACTGACGGCCGGTAATCTGTCCACCGGATTTGCCTAACTATGGAGTTGCTCGACCGATTTTTCTCCGGAGATATCCGGGCACTGTCGCGCCTGATCACTCAGGTTGAGAATCGCCGGGAGGGGTTTCGCAAGCTGCTGGGCGACCTGTCGAAAAAAACCGGCCGGGCCATAAAAATCGGCGTTACGGGACCGCCCGGCGCAGGTAAGTCCACTTTGGTCTACTGTCTGACCTCCCTGCTTTCAGGTGCGGGCACCAAAGTAGGAATCGTTGCCGTCGACCCATCGTCGCCCTTCACCGGTGGAGCCCTGTTGGGAGATCGCGTCCGCATGGGCGAGCTACCCTCAGACGGCCGAGTGTATTTTCGGTCGATGGCCTCACGTGGCGCCACCGGCGGATTGTCGTCGGCTACCGATAACGTGTCGATGGTGCTGGATGCATTTGGATTCGACATTATCCTGATCGAGACGGTAGGCGTGGGCCAGGTCGAACTTGATATTGTCGATGCCTGTGACACGGTCGTGGTGGTAGTTGTGCCGGAGTCCGGCGATGCCGTGCAGACCATGAAAGCCGGACTGATGGAAGTGGCCGACATAATGGTGGTCAACAAGGCGGATCGTCAGGGTGCCGAAAGTTTGGCCGTCGAACTGAAGCACGCGCTACATCTTAGAACATCAACTCAAGATGCTTGGGAGACGAAAGTGGTGACTACTCAGGCGAATCAATCTATCGGTATCGAGAAGTTGCATCAACGCATCAGAGAGCACCTTGAGTTCATAAAGGCCAACGATCATTTTGATCGGCATCGACGATTGCAGGTTCAGAAGAAGATACTGGCTATTCTGAGTCACCGCTTTCGTCGGGAGTTTATTGACCGTTTGGCTGAGCAAGTAGATTTTGATCAGATCGTCGATGATGTCTATCGCGGGCGCTCGGACCCCTACCTGGTGGCCGACGAATTGTATCAGACGTACGCTCGGTCACATCCTTCGTGACCGGGGACCTCTTTTCTTAACGATTAGTCGGTAGAGTTAGTAAGTTGACAGACCGGCACCTGTCATGGCGGGATTGTCTGCGCATTGACGAAGGCAGACATAAACAGCGAAAGCCTCACGGCCACACTCAAACAGCAGTACCTGAACCGGCAGCGTATCATTCTCGGCAATCCGACCTGTGGCTACTCGGCATACTTCGGGAAGAGAGATTTCAACCGACTTGTCCTGCTCCGACATGATTGTCTTGACCTTGCCTGATATCTGGTTGATAATCTCGCCGACACCATCCGGTAAATCTCTGTCGGAGACGGCACCTTCGTCACAACAAGCCATTTGTGCCGACAACCGCCGAGCCAACAAGGTCGACAGGCCAACCGCGAGGCATCCTTGGAGGTGTCCGGATAGCGGCATGAGGGCGCAGACCTCACCCGACAGATGATACTCTTTCCTGGCATAGTTTCCCGTTTGAACGATTTCGACTCCGGCTATTTGTCCCACAACCAATCGCGTCGCCTGAGCTATGACTTGAAGGATATCTTCATCCGGAGAACTCTCCACGCCCACCTTAGTCAGGGCACGTTGGATTTGCCTTCGGACTTGATCGTCATCAAAAGGCGATATCAACATAGTGCAGCTATGATCGATGGGCGTATGTTGACGGTCCAGATCAGTCTGGTCGAGGCTGATAACAATCGGAATATCGCGATACCCGACCAGCGACTTAAACCGCACCATGTTTCTCTTGTGCGAACCGGGGTCGGACCGTTTTTCGATTATCACCAGAGCGCAGTCATCAAGATCGAACGCCTGGCTGCGTTCGATTGCTTCGAAACGGTACTCGTCGGAGAGAATCCGTCTCAATTGGTCGGCCCGCTCTAAGTTTTCGCCTATGTATACCAGTTTCTTCACGATGGCTCTGATTGTCAGAGCTGTCGCCGAGTCATCCGATGGCAGCTTTGAACCAGCGCTATTGTTTCGGGACAGCTTTGAAGTTGGTCAATTCGTTGATTTGTCTGGCCATGTCCTCAGGCTTGAACGGCTTGACCAGATATGAGTTCGCCCCGGCTTTGATCGCCTTAATGACATCTTCTTCGGCACCGTCGGAGGTGGCCATTAGTACGGGGATATGGGCGCAGTCATTCTGCGAACGGATTTTGCACAGTACTTCGTAGCCGTCCATCAACGGCATATTCCAGTCGAGAATGACCAGCGCTATGTCACGTTCGTTTTTTCTGAGTTTGGCCAGTGCCTCGGCGCCGTTCTCTGCTTCGATAGGCTTGAACCCCTGGTCGGTGACGATTTTGGCAATGCCGCGACGGATGAGGGCCGAGTCTTCTGCAATCAGTATTTTCATTGTTGCTCCCTTGAAGCTTCTGTTTGCCTCTACTATCGGCAGATTTCAGGCATAAGTGAGCAGGGTCAGCTTGCTCGAAACGGGGAGTTAGCAAGTAGGGTGGGTCCGTCTTCGGAGCCGCCGATTAGGTTGCATCCACGATCATCTCAACGACCCACCAAACGCCCTCGATAATCACCTGTCCGACACCGTCCACCACCAAATCAGCACCGGTCCCGACGGCTCCCGACGCGTCGGCCGAGTGACTTCGTTGTACAGATGATCTAATCTGCTCAAGTTCGCCCGGGTCAAAAAACATCCCCTTGCAGGCCGAACACCAATCAATCTCGCTGTTACCATACTTAGCTCGGGATAGATGTTGGTAACGACAGGTGGGACACGGGAGCCCGGTGGCTACCCCACCCTTTTCGAGAACAGCCCAAAGCTGTGTTGACTTGTCAAGCTGTGACTTTATCTCGGCCAACTCCAACCACGTTCCGCTGCATCTGTGGCATTGCTTGACGGAAAGATCACTTATCCCGAGATTGCTCATAGGTCCGGAGCATTTTGGACAAACGATCTCAGACATTTCAGCAGCCGAGGGTCTCGTAAGCCTCGCTTAGATACTCAATCAGATCACCGGCGATAACAGAACGCTCTGTCAATTGATCGGCTGCCAGATCACCGGCCAAACCATGGACAAAAACACCGATCAAAGTAGCCTCGATAGCTCTCACGCCCTGAGCCAGAAACGATCCGATCACACCGGTGAGAACGTCACCGGAGCCGCCGGTAGCCATACCTGAGTTACCGGTCGGATTGAGAAAACTCTCGCCATTGGGACCTGCGACGATAGTGGGGCTACCTTTGAGGACAAGAATCACCCGGTGTTCGGTTGCAAACTGTTGGCCCGTTTGGATTCTTTCGTGAATGTCTTCGGGTAAGACGTCAAGGCCGGCCAGTCGACAGAACTCGCCCGGGTGCGGCGTGAGTATCGGAGGTACGTTTTTCTTAGCAAGAACATCCAGATGGCCGACGAGGGCGTTGAGTCCATCGGCATCGACCACCAGTGGTTGTTCAAGGCTTGAAACAAATCTCCTGATCAATTCGGACGTTTCATGATGCGTGCCGACACCCGGTCCGACGGCAACGGCATCATGCTGGGAGGCCAGCTTACGTACTTCACCCAGCCCGCGCAGAGCCAAAGCGCCTTTCCTGGCCACATCGGGCAGCGGCCAGGTGGTGGCCTCCAGCACCGAAGATGCGATCAACGGCAGGGCGGTGTGGGGACAACCCACCTTCGCCATACCGCAACCTGAGCGCAAGGCGCTCTTTGCCGCCATGGCCGCCGCACCGGTCATGCCGACCGATCCTGCCAACAGAAAAAGTTTTCCGAAGTCGCCTTTATGACCGTTCGGCTTGCGTTCAGGGATCAGGCTCGCAACCCGGTCGGGTGTGATAAGGTCCGTCTTCAGATCGAGACTATCCACCACTCCATCAGGGATACCTATCGGCACGGTTATAACCGCCCCGGCCAACTCCCGCCCCGGTGTTACAAACAGACCATATTTGGGAAGAGCCAGCGTGCAGGTATAGTCGGCCCGAACAGCGACACCGTCGTGCTGTCCATTATCGGCGTTGAGTCCGGAAGGCAGGTCGATGGCGATGGTGCATTGGGGTTGAATATTGATATAGTCGATCAACTCAGCCGCCTGACCGCGCGGCGCGCCGGTGAATCCGGTACCGAAGATAGCATCTATGATGTAGTTGGTGTCAAGCTCTGCAGGCAATTGATCGATTGAGTTGAGCTCGTGCATATCGACTCCGACGCCGGCCGCACGGTCAAAATTCAGGCGGGCATCTGCAGGTAACTTGTCCAGCGGACCAAGGAAATAGACGACAACCTTGGCCCCCGCCTGATAGAGACATCGACCAACGACAAAGCCGTCCCCGCCGTTGTTGCCTTTCCCGCAAAATACGGTAACGGTATCACCGGAAGATGCATCGATCACCAGGCTGTTGAGCTTATCAGCGATACCGCGCCCGGCGTTCTCCATCAGTTGATCGCCGGGGATACCTTGATTGTCGATAGTTTCGCGGTCAATCGACCGCATTTGCTCGGCCGTGACGAGCTTCATGAATCATCCTTGATTCTTTATGGTCGACTCTTTTTCTTGCGCCGGGCGGCGGGAGTTGAGTCTTTCGTAGTCGCACTTTCCAATGCAAACTTGACAGCCGGTAATGCTTCGGCGAAGAATTTAAGTTTTACAGCCTTTTTTATTTCCGGCGGCAACTCCGATGAATCTTTGCGGTTTTCTTCCGGCAGCAGTACTGTTTCGACACCTGCTCGATAGGCGGCCAGGAGTTTTTCTTTGAGTCCACCGATCGGCAACAGTTGCCCGCGCAGTGTGATCTCACCGGTCATGGCCAGACATGGCTTGACCGCTCGATTGGTGAAAAGCGAAGCCACCGCAACCAACATGGCAATCCCTGCCGATGGTCCGTCCTTGGGGGTTGCGCCCGACGGCACATGGATGTGAATCTCCCGAGTGTTGAACAGTTCATCGGCAATGTTAAACATGGCCGCGTTGGACCTCAGGAAGGACAGTGCGGCGTGGGCCGACTCTTTCATGACGTCGCCGAGATGCCCGGTCAGAGTCATCTCTCGCTTGCCGGGCATTGACGTGGCTTCTACGAACAGTAATTCGCCACCGACCGCCGTATAGGCCAGCCCCGGCACGACCCCTATTTTTCCCTGGCGGGCCAGGGCCTCACGGATAAACCGTTTTGGTCCCAGGAGCTTGCCGATCGCTTTGTCGTCGACGGTGATTTTTTTCTTGTAGCCGGATGCCACCCGACGGGCCACCTTGCGAGACACAGCGGCGATTTCGCGTTCCAGATTGCGAAGTCCGGCCTCACGCGTGTAACCGTCGATGATTGCCTGAACCGCTTTGTCGGAAATGCTCAGTTGCAAGGGACTGAGACCGTGGTTGTCCAGTTGTTTAGGAATTAGGTGAATCCGCGAGATAGCCAGTTTCTCAATGTCGGTGTAGCCCGGCAGGCGTATGATCTCCATGCGATCACGAAGCACGGCCGGGATTGGATCGAGCCAGTTGGCCGTGGTGATGAACATGATCTTAGAAAGATCGAACGGCAGTTCGAGATAGTGATCGGAGAACGAATCGTTTTGCTCCGGGTCCAACACCTCAAGCAAGGCCGAAGAAGGGTCGCCGCGGAAATCCGAGCCCAGCTTGTCGACCTCGTCGAGCATTATAACCGGGTTGTTGGAGCCGCAACGTTTGATCAACTGAATTACACGGCCCGGCATGGCGCCGATATAGGTGCGCCGGTGACCGCGAATCTCCGCCTCATCACGCATGCCGCCAAGCGACACGCGACCGAACTTGCGCCCCATAGACCGAGCGATCGATTTGCCCAGGGAAGTCTTGCCGACGCCGGGCGGTCCCACGAAACAAAGGATAGGTCCTTTTACATCACTCTTGAGTTTACGGACGGCCAGATGCTCCAGGATGCGATCCTTGACTTTTTCGAGGTCGTGGTGATCCTCATCGAGCACTTTCTTGGCCTCTTTCAGATCGAGTTTGTCATCGGTGCTACTGCTCCAGGGCAAGGTGACCAGCCAGTCGATGTAAGTGCGCGAGACCGTGTACTCAGCCGATGACGGGGCCATGTGTGAGAGCCGATCAAGTTCTTTGCGTGCCACCTGCTCGGCATGGTCGGGCATTCCGGCCGAGGCGATTTTGATCTCGAATTCATCGACATCCGACTTGTCATCGCCGTCGCCAAGCTCCTTTTTTATCGCCTTGAGTTGTTCGCGCAAAATGTAGTCACGCTGCGATTTGCCCAGTTCGTTGGCCGCTTGAGCTTGGATCTTACGCGACAGAGCGAGAACTTCCAACTCCTTGTTCAGAGCCTGATAAAGTCGTTCCATCCGCCTGAACACGTTCAGCTGACACAGCAACCGTTGTTTCTCAGCCAGCGGGATGTTCAAGCTGGAAGCCACGAAGTCGGTCAACTTCGAGGGCGTGTCTTGATTGATCGCGGAAACATGAAACTCTTCGGTCAGATAAGGCGCCAGTTCCGTCAGGCTCTTGATATGTTCAAGAAGGTTGCGCTGAAGCGCTTCGGTCTTGACCGGCTGATCGACGATTTCGTCAAGCTCTTCCACCTTGGCCATGAGGTGAGGCTCAGAAGAAACGAACTTCTTGATTTTTATGCGCGAGAGACCCTGAATCAAAAAGCGCACGCTGCCGTCGGGGAAACGCAGCATTTTGAGAATATTACCGGCCGTTCCGACGTTATGAAGGTCATCCGGTCCTGGGTTTTCCTGTTCCAGGTCTTTCTGCAAAAACAACCCAATGCGTGCGCCGCGCATAAGTGTTTCGTCCAGCATGCGCGTCTGGTCGGCATCCTGGATCATCAACGGGACCACCAGGTATGGATATACGACGGTGCCTCTCAGCGGCAGGATCGATAACACCTGCGTATCCGTTGCTTCTTTCTCCGGCTTGTCTACTACACTTATCAAATCAGCCTCGCATTCGTTTCGTTGCCATTGCCGTGCCTTTAGTACGATATCGGCAGGTCTGCTCAGATTTTGAACACAGCGGTGTTGGTCGGGTTCCCTGTGTTTTTCGCACGCGGTGTCGAGCCACCCCGTTCGACACCGAACTCCCTATCGAATAGCCGTCAGGCGAGTCGCCTGACAGCACCCGCAGGGCAGGGTCTCGCACGTGGTGTTGGGCGACCCCGCCCGACACAGGCAAGCCGACCCATGAATAGGCTTTATCCGCTTTGCATGCCATCACAGCATGAATTCTCCTCAGACATTGAATCGAAACAGAATCACATCGCCGTCCTGGACGATGTAGTCTTTGCCTTCCAGTCTTGTTTTGCCGGCCGCTTTAAGTGCGGCCGGAGTTTTGTACGCTACATAGTCGTCGAACGGCGTTACTTCGGCGCGAATGAAACCACGCTCAATGTCGGTATGAATAGCCCCGGCTGCCCGGTGCGCAATCGTACCTTTGGTGATAGTCCAGGCGCGCACATCCGGTTTGCCGGTGGTGAGAAACGAAATCAGACCCAAAAGCGCATACGATTTGTGTATCACCTTATCCATGGCCGATGATGTCACGCCCATGTCCTCAAAGAAGGCTTGCTGCTCTTCGGGCGGGAGTGTGGCCAGGTCCATCTGAAGTTTGCCGCAGAGCGTGGCCAGTTCGCGCTTGCCCGGCTCGATCACATGTTTGTACTGATTGTAAATCTCATTCTGTTTGGGCAGGTCTTCTTCGGCGATATTGAGCATTATCAGAATCGGCTTGTGCGACAGGAATTGGTAATTGCGGAGAAACCGAGCCTCGACGTCGTTTGACTCAAGGTGCAGGAGCGCTTTGTCGTCCTCCAACAAATCAAGACACTTTTGCAACAGGTCCAGCTCCGTCTGAATTGTCTTGTCACCGGTGAGGGTCATCTTCTTGGTTTTGTTGGCGAGATTGTTTTCCACCACCACTTGATCAGCCAGCATCATCTCGTCATAGAGGTTTTGGATATACTTTTCGGGGTCGGCATCAGGCGAAAAAGCATCGATCACCATAATCAGCGCATCGACATCGCGCAGGTCGTTGGTGACTTTCAACTCAGAACCCTTTTTCCCCTCTCCGGTAAAGCCCGGGGCGTCAAGGAACTCGATTTCGGCGTAGGTCATCTTGTCCGGTTGCGCCAGTTCGGCCAGCCGGTCGACCCGTTCATCGGGTACTTTGATGATCGCGCGGTGCGACGCTTGCGAGTAATCGCCGACCGCCTCATGCTGTCCGGCGGCGGCGTTGAAAACGGTTGTCTTGCCGCACTGCGGTTTGCCTATGATACCCAGTTTCATGCCGGGAAAGTACACCAAGCAGTGGGTGATAGCAAGGAAGATGTTGGGGGGGAGCCGTCAGCCATGGGTGGCCGTCTCAGCTAAAACTGTAGGTCGAAACCCCTGACCCGAAGGGGTCGCGAAGCGGGGTTTCGACCTACAAGAGTTCATGGTTCGACTCCGCTCACCATGAGGTTGTTGAGCGTGTAGCGCATGAGAGCCATTTATGGCCGCGTAGCGCATGAGAGCCATTTATGGCCGCGAAGAGCAAAAAAGTGGCTTGCCACTACTTCCCGCACGGTGGGGGGGCGGGACCACCGGTAAAGGCGTAATCAACAATGTAAACCAGGTCGCTGATGTCGATTGCGCCGAGGCCGTTGACATCACCCTCTTCCATACAAGGTGGCGGCGGGCCGCCAGTGAACATGTAGTCGACCAGATAGACCAAATCCGATATGTCAATATTCGGCGCGCCGTCGTGATTAATGTCACCGCGCGTGATGCAACAATCGCCACAGCCCTGTCCGTACAATCCCATCTGGGCGTTGCAGCTATTGCCCGCCGGCAGGCAGGGTGACTCGCCGGCCAGGCTGAAGTTTCCGCCGGCGGCATCGCAGAACAATGGATCGGCTGAGATGTTGCCCCACTCGTCGCCGGGCGAGGGCAGACCGGCGTCCCAGTTTCCGCCGGGGTTGCCGAAGGAGTTGCTGCAAAAGACAATTGTGTCATACGTACTCCAGTCGGCCCAGACTCCCTTATCCTCATTGAACGCAAAGATGCAATTGGAGACAATGAGATTGCCGTAACGATCCTTGTCCTGGGACGGTTTACTTTCTTTTGGGAAGTTCCACATCCAAAACAGGCCGGTCTCATTGCCGACTATGGTGCTTGAATATAGCTCAAGATCATCGAACATGGTGTAGGCGTACACTCCATATCGACCGTTACCCTGAACCAGGCAACTGTCCAGCCGGATTTCACCGGAGTACGGAACCGAGATACCGGACGAGTCGTTGTTTGAAACCTCGCAACGCATCAGTTCCACTCGGCCTCCATAGATGGAGACTCCGTCGCTGTTGTTGGTTATCTTGCAGTCTATCAGACGAGGTCTGGAGAACCAGTCAAAAGTGAACAGGCCGGGGCCGTAATTGTTGGTGATTTCGCAGTTGCGAATAGTCGGGGAAGCTGAATCGCAAGAGACGGCGCCGTATAAGAACCATGAAACAGAATCGCCCACAGCCCCTTCGATTCGGAAACCGTCAATAATGGTGGTTGAATCCTCGCCGCCGGTAAGCCAGAACCCGATGTGCGGCTCTTCAAACGTACCGTCGACGGAAATCAGCGTCACCGACGGCCCGCCCTCTGAAATGACTGTGATCCCTTTTCCCTGAGTGTCCAGATCACGGTTGCCGTCTCCCGTGTAAGTTCCGGCCGCTACCAGTACGGTGTCGGTAATGGAGGCCGAGTCAATCGCCGCCTGAATGGTGGGAGCGTCACCGCTGCCGTCCGCTTTGACATACCACACGCGACTGGCGTCGCACGCATCACCCACACCATCACCGTCGGAGTCAGCCTGATTGGCGTTGGCCACAGTCGAGCAGTTGTCCATGATGTCGGCGATGCCGTCGAAATCGGTGTCGGCGGGAGAGTCGCAGAAAGGCACGACATCGTATGCGCCGATCAGTGTCCCACATGAATTGAGCGGGCTGTATGCCGCGCACGGTGAGAGGTCGTCAAGTTCGAAGGTGATATGCGTCGTGTCACAGAATAGCGGGTTGAACGAGATGTTGCCGTTCTCGTCGCCGGAGAATGCACTCGAATTGAAATCCTGGACAGGATTGCCGAAAGCATCGTTACATCGGTAGGCCACCAGTCCACCCCAAAACTGCGATGAGAAACCATAGGAACCGTTGAAAGCGGTGATGCAATTGGTGATGACAAGAGTGTCGGCCTGGAGTTTCGGATTGGTTTTTGGTGGGTCTATCTCGAAGTGGAAACCGCCATTCAGGTTTTCAACAACCGTGCAATTGGCAATGTAGCCGGTGAGTCCGGAGTAGGCTACGATGCCGTGTCCTTCATTGTCGTAGACCAGTGTTCCCGACATGAACAGCTCGGTCGGCGGGTGGACCATCGATCCTCCAATGACACCGTCACCCGCGTTGCCCGAAATCTCGCAGTCGGTCAGGTAGGCCATGCCGTAGTTGCCGCACTGATAGCCGGGGCCGTCGTTGTTGAGAATCCGACAATCGCGAATAATCGGCGAGCCGCCATAACAAAGAACAGCCGCCACCACCGGCCAGCTACCCGTGTATGCCCCCGTAATCGTGAAGCCCTCCACCACCGAAGTCGAATCTTCATTGGTGTGGAAGTAGAATGCCTGGTGCGGTTCCGAGACGCTGCCCTCACAGTCAATAGTGGTTGCATAGGGGCCGTTTTCGGAGATCACAACGACGTTCTTGCCGCCGAAATCAATGTCACGGTTACCGTCGCCGGTGAAGGTGCCCGGCGCACAGATAATAGTATCCCGCTCGGAAGCAATATCGACCGCCGCCTGTATCGTAGGCGCCGCGCCGGAACCGTCCGGTAGGACATACCATGCCATAATGTTATCACAACTATCCCCCACGCCGTCGTGGTCGGAATCTATCTGCAAAGGATTGTAGTCATCGGGACAGTTGTCGTTAACATCGGCCACCAGGTCAAGGTCGCTGTCGAGAGCACCGGAACACTGAACCCAAAAGGCACCGATGAGCGAGCCGCACGTGTTCAGCACATGACCGGGCGCGCACGGGGACAGAGCATCGAGCAGATAGTTTTGATTGGCCGTGTCGCACAGCAGCGGATCGGTGGACAAGTTTCCGAACTCGTCGCCGGGACCGAAGCCGACATCCGGCCAGTCACCGCCGGGGTTTCCGAAAGAGTTGTTGCAGGCAAAATCGGCAAAGGGCATTCCGATACAGTCAACCCCCCTATAGTAGTTGAAAGCGCACAAGTTATTGGAGAACAATGCCAGCCTGTCTTCATCGCCGTCTTTGGGCGCTTCCCAGCCGTATGAGATGCCGGTGCTGTTGGCGATAAAAGTGTTGTTGTTCACCTCACAACCACCCTGGGAACCGAGCATGATGTACACGCCCGAATTCCAGTTGTGGTGGACATTACATTCGGACATCCTGAGATATCCCGACCAGATCACCCATACCGAACCTGAGTCGTTGTATGATATTTCCGAGTGAGTGATATTGACATTTCCCACGTATGCGACCACAGCGTGGCCATTGTTGTTTGAGATGAAACAACTGTCCAGGCGCAGGCCGCCGCCCAGTTCCGGGAACATGTTGTTATTGCACCAAACCGCGTTGCCGTAGTTGCCGGTGATTTTGCAATTGACTATCGCCGGGGCCGAGAGAGTACAGGTGACGGCTCCTGTACTGCCGTAAACACTAAAGCTTGAGAATGCACCGGTGATGGTGAAGCCGTTTACTATTGACAGCGAATCCTCACCGCTGTGAAAGTTGAAGGCCTGGTGTGGATCGGGGCCGGTCCCTTCGCAGTCGATTGTGGTTACGTCAGGACCGTCCTCGGAGACAAGCGTGACCATTGTACCGCCGAAGTCGAGGTCGCGGTTGCCGTCCCCTGTGTAGGTTCCCGCCGCGCACCAAATGGTGTCGAAGTGTTGCGATGAGTCCAACGCAACCTGTATGGTCGGCCAGTCACCGCTTCCATCCGGCTTGAGGTACCATACCCGGGTGGTGTCGCACAGATCGCCGATGCCGTCCAGGTCGATATCGGTTTGATCGGGATTGTATACTTCCGGACAGTTGTCCATAATGTCGGCGATACCGTCTGAGTCAGTGTCGGCAGGGGAGTTGCACCCGGCCACGACATCGTAGGCGCCGATCAGCGTACCGCATGAGTTCAGCGGACTGCCGGCGGCGCATGGAGAGAGGTCATCAAGTTGATAGGTGAGAAAAGTCGTGTCGCAGAACAAAGGATCGAATGAGATATTCCCCACCGTGTCACTGCCCAGTCCGGTGGACCAGGCCGGCCAATCACCCAATGTATTTCCATACGAATTGTTGCAATGGACGCCCCAGTAAATGCCCACACCACCCTGTTCTATACCGCTGCCCTGGTTGAAGGCTACCACGTTGTTGTGGAGCATCTTCAATCCACGGCTTTCTCCATCTTTGGGAGGATCCTCATAAAAGTTGATACCGTCACCAGCGTTTGACACAATGGTGCTGTTGGTGATCTGAAAATTCGCCCCCAGGCTGATGTTCAGTTCTATTCCCGCTTGCCCATTGTTGTCCACCAGCACCTCGGACATCCAGAGAGAGCTGCGCCCCCAAGCCTGAATGCCGCCCGAATCGTTCTGAGAAACCACCGACCGCTGAACACTGACCGAGGCCACACTCATGACAATGCCAAGACCCTGGTTCCCATAGATACTGCAACTGTCCAGGTGTACCGACGAATCAGGATCGGAGGATTCCCCAAAACGGCAGTTGATCCCGTTGCCGGTATTGCCGGTTATTTCGCAACCGACGATGGTCGGGGTAGCCATAGAACAGATAACAGCGCCTCCGCCGCCGAACCATGAGTAATCCCAAAAGCTGTTTGTTATTGTGAGTCCACGCACCCGTGATAGTGAATCCTCGCCGTTGTGAAAATGAAATCCGTGATGTGGGTCGATGCCGGTCCCTTCACAGTCAATGATCGTCACCGATGGTCCGCTCTCGGATGTCAGCACAATCTTCTTGCCGAGAAAATCCAGGTCGCGGTTGCCGTTGCCGGTATAGGTGCCCGCTGCACACAACACTGTGTCGAAATCAGCAGCCGAATCAATGGCCACCTGGATGGTCGGCACATCACCTGTACCATCGGCTTTGACATACCAGACGGCGGCCGGGTCGCAGGAGTCGCCAAGTCCGTCCTGATCGTAATCTTCCTGTAAGGGGTTGAAGTCACCGGGGCAGTTATCCATTTCATCCACCCAACCATCGCCGTCACTGTCGGTGTAGTTTTCACAGACCGGACTGCCGGCGCCGATCTGTAAGGCACAATCGTTGAGCGGGTGCGTTGAAGCGCACGGCGAGAGAAGGTCGATAGAGATGTTGTCGTTGGCGGTATCACAGAAAAGCGGATCGAGCGACAGGTTTCCGAAAGCATCTTCCGGGCCGAAGGCCGAGAATTGTCCCCAATCATCCCCTGAGTTGCCGAAAGAATTGCAGCACGCAACGTCACTGAAGTCGAGCAGGCCGTCGGCGATAATACCCGCACCGTTGTTGAACGCGACCAATGTCTGATTGAGCGAATAAGTATTATCCCTGGCGCCGTTTTTTGGTGCTTCATGAAAGAAGTGGACGCCGTGGCCGTTGTTGCCGAACACAGTCGTTCGGTCAATGATGAAATCAGAGGGGCTGTACACATTGGCTATGCATCCCCCGCCACCGTTGCGATATACCACCGATTGCGAAACGTTCAAGGTTCCCTGCCACATCAGCACGATGCCGCTTGAGTCGTTGTCGGACACCTCACACCGAGAGAGTTTCGCGCGGCCCTGAGCAGATACCACGCCGTTGCCGTCGTTGTTGGAAACAACACAGCTATCTATCTGCACACCGGAGCCGTACTGTCCGTCCATATTGTGGTAGGCATAAATCCCGTTTCCGGTGTTGCCGGTGATCACACAGTTGACGATAGCCGGGGCGGAAGAACTACACTGCACGATCCCGCCGTCATCCGGCCAGGGATCGTCGTACCACCAGCCGTTGGTCATGGTAAACCCGTGTACACGGGCCAGTGAATCCTCGCCGTTGTGAAAGCGGATAGCCTGATGCGGCTCCGACACCGATCCACCGCAGTCGATAGTGGTGACCGCCGGTCCCCCGCTGGAGCGCAGGACAATCAGTTTGCCGTCGAAATCAAGATCGCGGTTGCCCACTCCGGCATAGGTCCCGGGGGCGACTAGGACTGTGTCGAAGTCGGCCGTTCCGTCGATACCCGCCTGAATTGTTGCTGAGTCGCCCGGAACATTGATGGTGTTGGCAAGAGCGCCGGCCCCCATGCAGGTTACTGCGATTAGTCCTATAACAAGTCGGTGACACCTCATCCGTCCAATCCTCCTGCTTGCTGAAGTGCGGAGAGCTTTCCGCACTTAACTCTGGAGAGAATCCCGTTTCTCCTGGTATTTTCGTTTATGGCCTTGATCACCATTGGAGTATCTTCGTGTACCTGTGGTCAATATACGCTGTATTCAAAACATGTCAAGCAGACACCACGTTTGGCTGCCGATACTGGAGGCGGTTGGTGGGAATTTCCCCAAAGCCCTGACCGTGCCAGTTTTAATTGACGGCGTTCCGAAACGGCTGTAGTTTGGTACTGAAGGAGTTGAGTTGTGCATATCGATCCATCTATATTCAAAGCCTACGACATTCGAGGCACCGTTCCGGACCAGTTGAACCCTGAAGATGCCGGACACATCGGGAGCGCTCTGGCCGGTTTTCTGAAACCGAAGAGTATCGCCGTGGGGCGTGACATGCGCCTCTCGTCCGATGAGATATTCGAACACTTCACACGAGGCATCAACGATGCCGGAGTGGACGTGGTCGATCTGGGTCTTTGCTCCACCGATGGGCTCTATTTCGCCGTCGGTAAGTTCGGCTACGACGCCGGCGTGATGATCACGGCCAGCCACAATCCGAAAGAGTATAACGGCCTCAAGATATGTCGCAAGAATGCGGAACCACTCTCCGGACAGGAAGGTCTGCAACAGATTCTAAAAATCATCCAGACGACCGATGAATTCAAACGGTCACCGTCGCGGGGGATGATGGTGCGCCGGGAGATCGGCGAGGAGTACGCCGAGCACTGTCTGTCGTTCATCGATCCATCGGTACTGAAACCGTATCGAATCGTGATCGACGCCGGCAACGGCATGGCCGGTGCAACCCTGCCGCCGGTGTTGGATCAACTGCCGGTCATCGATGTCGTGCCAATGTACTTCGATCTCGACGGCAGTTTTCCAAACCATCCCGCTTCGCCTATCGAGGTTGAAAACCTTGCCGATTTGCAGAAAAAAGTCGCCCAGGTTGATGCCGATTTCGGAGTCGCCTTCGACGGCGACGCCGACCGTGTGTTTCTTATAGACAAATTCGGTACGCCACTCGGTGGTGATGTTGTTACCGCTCTGGTGGCCAAGTCACTTCTGTCCAGGACACCCGATGAGACCATTCTGTACAATCTGATCTGTTCTCGGGCGGTGCCTGAGCTGGTCACGCGGCTGGGCGGCGCACCTGTTCGCACGAGGGTAGGGCATGCTTTTATCAAACCCCTGATGAAACAACACAACGCCATTTTTGGTGGTGAACATTCAGGTCACTTTTATTTCCGCGATAACTGGTTTGCGGATTCCGGGCTGATTGCGTTCTTGGTTTGTCTGGAGTTGATTTCAAAAGAAGACCGGCCCCTGCATGAAATGGTCAAGGAGATCGATCCCTATTTTCGTTCCGGTGAAATCAACAGCCGGGTCCAGTCGATCCCGGACAAACTCGAAGCGGTGGCTCTGGCTTTTTCGGAGGGTGAAGCGGACCACGAAGACGGACTGACCGTTCAGTACGATGATTTCTGGTTCAACCTTCGCCCCTCCAACACCGAGCCGCTGTTGAGATTGAACATAGAGGCCGACAACCGGAAACTACTCGAAGAGACCACCACCAAGCTCCTCGAAATCATCAGGGTGTAATATAATGAACGATGCCCGCGCCAACATTCTTATCGTCGATGATGACACGCATTTGCTCGATCTGTTGGTCGACACACTGGTCGGCATCGGCTATCAGGCCACCGGCGTTCCGGGGGGTATCCAGGCGTTGGAAAAACTGAAAGCTGAGACGTTTGACCTGATGATTTCGGATATCAAGATGCCCGGCCTGGACGGGCTCGGTCTGCTCAAAAAGGTCCGTCGCTACTACCCCCGCTTGCCGGTCTTGTTCATCACCGGCTTCGCTACCGCCGAGATGATCGGGCGCGCTTCGGCTGACGGCTTCCTGGCCAAACCGTTCAGGATATCACATATCGAAGAGCTGATCGAAGACACGCTCTCAGGCAAGCTGGAGAAGATAGCTACCCCCCTCAAGCGTATCCTGGTGGTCGATGACGACGACACTTTCAGAGAAACCCTCACCTCGATGCTGCGCGCGCACGACTACATCCCCGTCTCGGCCTCCAGCGCCGCCGATGCGCTTAAGGAACTGGACAACGGGGATGTCGACGCCGTGATTTCCGATATCAGAATGCCGGACACCGACGGTATCACACTGATGCAGAAGATCAAACAGAAGAATCCGGAGATGCCGGTGATTCTCATCACGGGATTTATGTCGACCCTTGAGCCGGGCGCCGACTCTCTGTCGTCCACGCCCGACGGTTTTTTGCAGAAGCCGTTCAAAGTCGAGAAGATCATCAAACTGCTCAACGAACTCTCCACCGCAACTACCGGCAGCACCGGGTAGGCAAAAGATGCGGCCTGCTGCATTCACCGTGTTATGATCCGCGCCGCTTACGATGTCACCGCCCTGGGCGACTCGCTGCACGGTGGGATCGCGCAGGTGTGCTATCAAACACTCCTGGCCGCCGACCAACATCCCGACATAGCAGCCGATGGTTTCTATCGAGCTAATCGACCGGCCGAGAACCTCAAGGAGGAAGTGCCCCTGCGTAAGTTGGGGCTAACCACCGGCTGGCGAGTGAAACCGTTTGACATTGTGCATGGTCTCTGTCATCGTCTGCCGCGGCTGCGCGGTGGTCGCACCGTGTACACTCTTCACGACGTCTGGAGTTTGTATCCCAACAAGTACCAAAGCGCAGGATTCCAGAAGAAGATAGGTCCTCGCATGCGGCGTGAATTGATCGCCGCCGATTGCATCATCACCGACAGTGAAACGACACGCGACAATTTGCTCAACCTCGATTTGGTACTACCGGAGAAGGTCCATGTCTCGCATCTCGGTGTCACTATGCCCGCAACGGAGGTAGGTATCCACCCGGACACAGACATTACAGAAGCGATAGGCGACCGGTATGTACTCTTTGTTGGACGGCTGGAATATCGCAAGAACCTGCCGCACGTGATTGAGGCGGTGCGCGAGATGCCGTCGATGCATCTCGTGCTGGTCGGGGAACCCGGTTTTGGCTACGACGAAGTAAAGATGCATCTTGCCCAAATGGACAGTGATCGGTTACACCTGTTCGACCAAATATCTGATGTGCAGATGGCCGATCTATATTCGAACGCCGTCGCGACGCTGTTACCGTCGTGGGAGGAGGGGTTCGGGCTGCCGATTTTGGAAGCGATGAGTCATGGGTCGCCGGTGATAACATGCGACCGATCCGCCTCGGCGGAAGTGGCCGGACAAGCCGCGGTATTGGTCGACCCGACCGACCCGGCGGCCAGCCGTGATGCGATCATCCGCATGCTCGATGACTCCGAGTTCCGCTCGATGCTGATTGCCGCTGGGCGCGAACGGGCTGCTGGGTTCACATGGGTGCTTTACTTCGAGCGGGTGGTTGAGGTGTATGAGTCGATCTTGTAGGGCGGACCCGAGGCAGATGAGGACGTCTGCCTTCAGATCGCGCGGGCAGGCATTGTCTGCTTCACCGGTGGCCGAGTCTGAAGACTCGACCACCACGTATGACAACACGGGCACCTCCCACCAAAAAACCGGCGAAAAACTAATTAATTAGTTGAACTTTCCGCCAAACTCCCGTATACTATTCTTAGATGTCTTAATTCTTTAAGAGTAAACGAAAGGTCAATCCAATATGGCTCGAAAAAAGGCGCCCACCCTGACCGAAGCAGAACTCAAGATAATGAGTCTGGTCTGGGAACAGGGAGAGGCAACAGTGTCCGGCGTGATCCAGGCAATGCCCAAAGAAAAACGGCCGGCCTACAACACCGTGTTGACCATCATGCGAATCCTCGAAACCAAGGGCTACCTGCGCCATGTCAAAGAAGGCCGCGCCCATGTGTATCGTCCCATCGTGTCGCAAAACCAGGCTCGCAGCAAGGCGGTGCGGCACATAGTAGCGAGTTTTTTCGATAATTCTCCGGAGCAGCTTCTGTTGAGTATTCTTGAGAATGAGAAACTGAGTCCCGCTGAAATCGCGAGGCTTCAGCAAATGATAGCATCAAACAAGCAGGCATAACTATGGAAACCTTATTCGACTATATCAGCAGCTTGTCGCTGGACTCAGCTCACCTGGCCTTGAATATGGTATGGCTGGGGCTGGCCCTCACTGTCGTGGTTGGTCTGGTGTGGCGATTTGCTCGACCGAACGAAGCGGGCATCCGTTACGCCGCATGGTGGTCGGTGTTGACTATCGTGATTGCCCTGCCCTTTTTGGTGAACGGCACGGCCGGTCAAATCTTCAACGGCGAGGCATCGGTAGAAGAGATCAGCAGCGCGCCGATCGAGCCACATCAAAGACCGGCACAGGCTGCGACAGGAGCTTCGATTGGGCAGACAAGTAAACCCGACCGCTCCCGGACAATGACAGACCGACCGCAAGAACAGACTGCGCTGAGGTCCAAGACGACAGTTGAACCCAACCGCACGAATCGTGCCCAGGTTATGGGTTCGGTCGAGACCAAGTCCGAATCCGAGCTATCGGTAGGTTCGGTACTGTTGGGTCTGTTGCCGATGACTCTCTTTTTGACCTGGTTTGGTATCTCGGGTTTGCTGCTGATGCGCTTGCTGTCGTCTCACCGACGCATGGTGAGCATCAAACGGTCGAGTCGTCCTTTGGATCTCAGCTACTGGCCTCAGTTGGCCGTACTACTGAAAAACGAGACCGGTGAGCGCGCGGTAAGCATCCGATGCTCAGCCGAAATCGACCTGCCGGTGGCTGCTGGGCTGGGCCATCCGGTTATCCTGATGCCCGATCACCTCATCGATGAGCTGACTCAACCGGAATTCGAAGCGATTGTTCGGCATGAACTGGCCCACATAAGACGCTGGGATGACTGGACCAAATTGGCCCAGAAGGTTCTTGAAGCGATTGCGTTTTTTCATCCTGCTGTGCGTTGGATCGGCCGTCAGTTGGACCTGGAGCGCGAAATGGCCTGTGATGAACTGGTGGTGCAACAGACCGGCGACCCCACGGCCTATGCTCAATGTCTCACCAGATTGGCTCAGTTGACAAATGGATCGACCACGTCGTTGGTCCCCGGCGCGCTCAACGGCCGCAAACAGATTTTCAAACGGATCGGCAGCCTGCTCAACAGATCGGGCCACCACCGCAAGTATAGTCGAATCCGCATCACCGCCTTCATAGTTTCTGTCCTGGCCGCATTGTTCCTAATGGTGCAGGCGGCGCCGGTCATCGCGGTGCCGGGCAGAGCTGTCACGCTCGATGAACTCAGCCAAACAGTTCGGGCTTTGATGCCCGAGGCTGAGGCAGAAGCAGAAGCAAAGCCCGTGGTCGAAGAGGCCCAGGCGGAGACCGCTGAACAGTCACTGGGAATCGCCTACATTCAATTTGGTGCCCAGCCGCTGATGTTGGCTTCGCTTGATGAGCAATCCGAAGACACAGGTGAGAGCGAAAGCAAAGACCGTGCAGAGACGAATCGGTCCGACACCGAGGAGAAAGACACCTATGTACGGGTGGTGAACTGGTCGAACAAGATGTTCGATATGCCGATATCCGGTGTCATTCACGGCGAAAAGGGAAAGCCGTCAACCGTGGTGTGGACAAGCGATGACCGGAAGAGCCGTGTAGCTTTGCAGGGTAAAGTGCGTTTTGATTCTGAGAATCGGGCCATCAGGAGCATCCCCAAAGGTGGTTTCGTTGCTATCAGGTGGTTGGACGATGACTCCGAAACGGACTGGTGGGAGCTTGACATCACTCGGGGCAAAGGCGGCAAGCCGAGCCTACAGTATTATCACAACGGGCGCCCCATTGAGGAGGACAATGGCATTCGCAAGTGGAAGCGCTGGGTCCTCAGACAAGCTATCCCCACTCTTCGCAGCCTGACCGGTGGAGGCTCGCACGATCACGTCCCGCCGGTACCACCTGCTCCGAGCTCTTCGAGTTCATCCCGCTCTTCCAGTTCATCCAGTTCTTCCAGTTCATCCCACTCCTCCAGTTCTTCAAGCTCGTCCAGCCGCTCGGATCGATCCGTCGGCTATGTCTACACGCCGGGCGACGACGGGTCCGTGCCTCAGGTGGTAGGTCTCGGTTCGGGGGATGCTTCGGGATACGTGATCGCCGACGGCGATGGCGAAACCGGCGGTGTGGAAGTGACGCCTTTGAACTTCAGTGATTACGGCGCTTATGTTTATGGCGTATCCGATGATTCCGAACCCAAGGTGTATGCCGCCTCAGGCAGCAAGCGCCGCGGTGATCGTGGTCTGGTAGGCCAGGCATGGGACTGGGCAGGTGATGCTTTTGATGAATTAAGCCGCGGCACCAGCCACATAATCGACGAGGATCATCATCAGATTCGGTGGAACGATGGTCGCTCCCGGATACTGGTGGAGTTGGACGGCGAGATCGAATTCACCGATGATGATCGCGGTATCAAGAGTATCTCTCGTCGCGGTTACATCGCTATTCTGGAGAAGCGTGGTTCCAAACGGCGTGAGATTGAAATCGAGCCAAACGCCGACGGCAGCCTGGACTACATCTACGAACTGAACGGGCGGGACCACGATTTCGATACCGATGCCAAGGAATGGCTGGCTGAGATTATTTTGGAAATCATCAGAAACTCGGCCGTCGGTGCCACCGAGCGGGTGCAACGATATTATGCCGAAGGTGGCGTGGATGGTGTCTTTGAAGAGATGCTCGACATTGAGAGTGACTATGTACGAGGCATCTACTTTCAGGAACTGGCTGCTATCGACGGTCTGACCGAACGAGAGTACGGTCAGATTATAACCGAGGCGGGCGATCAGATGGATTCCGATTATGAAAAAGCGGAGTTCCTTATCAGCCTGGTTGACCAACTCAAAGAGAACCCGGCCCTGAAGATGCTGTTTGTCGATGCCGTTGGAACTATCGACTCCGACTATGAAAAGCGCCGGATACTCTCTGAACTGACTTTCGGCGAAGAGGCCGACCCCGAACTGATTATGACGGTTCTGGCCGTGGCCGACGAGATCGACTCCGATTACGAAAAAGCGGAACTGATGATCGAATTGGCGCCGGTGGTAACATCGGATTCGGTCCTCCTTAGGTCTTACGTGGACGCGGTGGAGTCTATCGACTCCGACTACGAAACACGCCGGGTGCTGTCTGAACTGGCTTTTGACGATGATGTCGACGAAGAGGTCGTTCTGGTAGTGCTGCGTATCGCCCGCATGATGGACTCAGATTATGAGAAGGCGGAGTTGTTGATAGAAATGGCGCCATATTCCAGCCAATATGCACTGGCTCGTGACGCCTATGTAAGCGCTATCCGAAACACGGACTCCGACTACGAAACGCGCCGCATCATTTCAGCTTTGAGCAACAAACGGGATCTCGACAGCGAAGCGGTCGAGGACCTGCTGCACATGGCTGAGGAGATGGATTCGGACTATGAAAAAGCTGAACTTTTGATCGAGCTGTCCGAACTGTGCGAGGATGACGCCGAGTTGTTGGCCACAATGATGCAGTCGGCGGCTACTCTGGACAGCGACTACGAGTCCCGTCGTGTTCTCTCATCGCTGAGACTGGACTGTGAATCGCAGCCGGATTTGACTGAGGGGATGCTTGAAATTGTCGAAGGGCTTGACTCCGATTATGAAACCGCTGAAGTGCTCCTGGACCTGGCCGAGTGTGCCGCCATCCACGAGAAGTTTCGCGACTCGTATCTGAGAGCGGCTGACAATCTCGACAGCGATTACGAGCGCAAGAGAGTGTTGACGGAGCTGATCGATGAATCTGATGAGCCGGACTCGGCCATGATTGTCGGTGTGCTGGTCGTTATTGAAGATATGGAATCCGACTTTGAGAAAGTTGAACTGCTCACCGAGTTGGCGCCGTACTGTCGCGGCAACGACTTTCTCGAAGAAGCTTACACCGATGTCGTCGAGACCATGGATTCAGATTTTGAGATCGACCGCGCTTACAGCCGGTTGTACCGTCGCCACGGACGCTCGGGAAGCGACCGGAGCAATTAGCACGGTCAAGCCGTGAGTGACACGGTCAAGCCGTGAGTCACACGGTCAAGCCGCCCATAAATGGGTAATTTGCGCTTCGCGCTGCGTCACATTACTTGTGGTGGTCGAGTCTTCAGACTCGGCCACTTTCTTTTGCGAACATAATCCCGCCGAGTCTGAAGACTCAGCGGGACCTACCCATCTTACACCGTGAGGCACGAGGACGTACACTACGGCAAACAAATACAGATGGATTCCCGCCTTCGCGGGAATGACAGGGGGGCGCGGGAATGACACCCCGCGCCACGCGGGGTTTTTTGCGCTTCACGCGCGTTGAACCGCCGCTTCTCGTCATTGCCAGGAGGGAACGCTGTGACCGACGCGGCAATCTCATACTGCGAACAAACCGAACTCCGAAGTTGACAACTGGGCAGACTTTCCTATTTTGCCGCCATGACAGAGTTGCGCGAATTTGTGTCCATAGCACAATCCGAGTTTGATTACGACAGGCTGACCTGGCAGAAACAGATACCTACCTTTCATCCTGAGACGGCTCAAGAAGCCGCTCGGTTCATGGCCCTGGCCAATCAGCATCGGCAACGACTGTTCATCGTCGGTTTCAGCAACATCATCACGCCGGAGGGACCGTCTTTTGATGAGTTCGTCGCCATCAAGAGTGACCGCCTGAACAATCTGATCGAGATAAACGGAAAGGATTTGTTCGTCACGGTCGGGAGCGGATACCCGTTGCGCGAAATCAACCGCCATTTGACGGAGCACAATCTTTTCGTGCCCCATTCGGACCTGCCGTATGTCGGCTCGGTCGGTGGTGCGCTGGCCGTGGGGTTAACGGCTGAGATGCATGGACACGAGGTGCCGCTGAGTCGTTATTTTCTGAAAGCCGAAATCGTAACTCCGGAAGGCGAGATCATTACGCCCGGATCAGTCTGTTTCAAGTCGGTCTCGGGATATGACATCGTGAAAATCTACTCTGGCTCATGGGGACTGCTGGGGTTTATTGTCAGTGCGTCGCTTCGGGTAATGCCGGATACAGGCCGTGAAGATTATGCCACCATGCAACAGAATTCGGTGGACCGGGCCGGTCTGATCAAGGACCTTGATGAGAGCAATACTGATCCGGATGCGATCTACTCACGGAAGATCAAAACCAAGTTTGATCCCAACAACGTCCTGCCGTTGGTTTGATTTTATCGCGCTCACCTTTCGCGACGGGAAACTCGCCGGCCTCAAACTTGTTGATAAAGACAGACACCGACGCAAGGCCAGTACACACGATAACGGCAAGGAGTGAGTCGTGACAAATGCTAATCCAAACTCAACCGTAGCGGTTCTCGGCGCCTCGACCAACGAGGAACGGTTTTCATTCAAAGCGGTCAGGATGCTGAAGGAATACGGCCACAATCCTATCCCGGTTCATCCGGCCGGCCATGTAGTCGACGGCATCACGGCGGTCAAAGTGCTCACGGAGGCCGGCGATGGGATCGACACTCTGACCATCTATGTGAACGCGAAGATATCAGGCGGCGAGTTCGATAATATTCTGAATCTCAAGCCACGCCGTGTCGTGTTCAATCCGGGGGCTGAGAATCCGGAACTGGCCGACAAGTTGCGAGATGCCGGTTTTGAAGTGGTCGAGGCATGCACCCTGGTGATGCTGCAAAGCGGGCAGTTCTGAATCCGATCCCAGTCGATCCTACGTCGGATCAATCACAATCGCTGGCAGCGCGGGCAGTAGTGGGCCGAGCGTGAACCGATTTTTTCACGTACGATCCTGCCACCGCAACGTCCGCACGGCCGGCCTTCGTTATTGTAGGCGCGCAGATACTTCTGGAACGACCCGCTGGAGCCGTTGACACCGACATAACTGTCGACCGAACTGCCCATCAGCCGAATTGCTTTGGCCAGCAAGCGTTGAATATGACCATGTAGTTCGATCAGTTTTTTCGGCGACGGTGAGTTGGTCATCCGTCTGGGATGGATACGAGCGTGATACAAAGATTCGTCGGCATAGATGTTGCCCAGACCGGCGATGAATGTCTGATCCAGCAACGCCGGTTTGAACATGCGCGGACGACGCTTGCAGAGCTTAACGAAATCATCCGAGGTAATCTCTGACGGTTCCGGTCCCAGCTTGGCCAGACCGGGTTGTTGGTCCAGTTCGTCACTTGGGAACAGTCGCAAGCGACCAAACCGTCGGTAGTCGTTAAAACGAAGATGACATCCGTTGTCACCGCCCTTGGTCGACTTGAAATCAATCAGCACCAAGTCATGTTTGTGTACCGGATGGGTGTGCGGCAGATAGAAAAAATGGCCGGTCATTTTGAGATGCACCCACAGCGTGAGTTCGCCTGAAAGATGCATCAGAATGTTCTTACCGCGCCGTGTAATGCTCTGGATTTTTCGTCCGGCGAGCAACGATGCGAAAGTCTTCGGGGCCAGCGTGCGGCTCACGACGATTGACGCGGGCGGTGCCTGAACATGCACTCGTGTGATTGTCTTGTCCAGGATCGTTTCGCGCAATCCTCGGACGACAGTTTCTACTTCCGGCAGTTCCGGCATAGGACTCCTATGATTGCCTATTTTAACGTTACCGTCAAATCAACTCTGGTAGGTCAGGAGCCTTGTGCTCCTGACACAAATGGCGGGTTCACGCCGCGGCGCGCAGGCGCAGACTGACCCGCCCTACTCTTCCATAGTTACGGCCAAACTAAGGCAGTAACGCAAAAACGGCAAGTCTTGTAGGGCAGGTTTGTCTGAAAGAGCAGATGGATGCCGGATCACGGTCCGGCATGACAGAGGAAGAGAAGACTGGATTTTCGCCTTCGCCGGAATGACACCCATAAATGGGTTTCTTGACCTTCGCGTATGAGTGCACCCTATGGCGGCGCTCTGATTACATGGAAATGAGCTTGCCGCGCCTTTCCGCCCCGCCTGCGGCGGGGGTCGCTAGCGATGATGGAACAGCCGCGCCCGGCGCGACAAGAGAAGACTGGATTTTCGCCTTCGCCGGAATGACAGAAGGGGCCTTTCCGGTTGACAGTGGGAGAGGCCCGGCCTAAATTAGCGGTCTCATGAATATGCCGAACAAACTCACCCTGCTGCGGATCATAATTGCGCCGATCTTCATGTACTTTTTCCTGATCGACAGCTTCTGGATGCGCATGACCGGCCTGGTGCTGTTTGTAATCGCCGCCCTGACCGATTTGGCCGACGGACACTACGCCCGCAAATACGGTATTGTTACCGGCTTTGGTCGATTCATGGACCCCTTAGCCGACAAGATACTGGTCTCGTGCGCGCTGGTTTCGTTTATCGCCCTCAAATATGTTTCACCGTTGCCGGTGATGTTGATTATTGGACGCGAGTTCGCCATAACCGGCCTGCGACTGTTGGCTGCATACTCGGGCGTGGTGATACCACCCACCTGGTGGGCGAAAGTGAAGACGTTTTTGCAACTGACCGTGGTCGGACTGTTAATCGGTTACATCAGCCTGATAACATCGCTCGTACATTTTGAAAGCAGCGCCCTTTCCATGTTTGAATTCGATCACTATTTTTATTTCAATCTCTTGCTCTGGGCGGCGGCCGTGATTACTGTGTGGACCGGTATCGACTACATTGTAAAATACTTCTCCATGATCAAGTCGGTGCTGAAATAGGAGTATAATGAAAGATCACATAGTCAGACTCGTCGCTACCGGATTGTACTCGGGATATGGTCGACCCTACCCCGGAACATGGGGCACCGGACCGGCCTGGCTTATCGGTTATTTTTTAATCGGCGGCGACCAGCGGTTGTTGATCGGCGCCGTGGTCGTCTCGTTCGTGCTGTCGGTCTGGGCGGCCGGTGAGGCCGAGAAGATGTTCGGACACGATGCCCGCAAGATCGTGATTGATGAATGGGCCGGGATGTTCGTGACGTTTCTGTTTGTACCGGTTTCGTTTCAAAACTATGTGATTGCGTTTGTGATGTTCCGTGGTTTTGATGTGGTAAAGATACCACCGGCTCGCAATGCAGAAAAACTACCCGGTGGCTGGGGTGTGACGATGGATGACATCGTGGCCGGCGTACAGGCATGCGCCGCCACTCATCTGATTATCTACGGTCTTGACAAGTTCCAAATCTTGTGAGTATTGTGTTTCGATGATTACTGAGATCATAACAATCGGCGACGAACTGATCACCGGGCACACGGTCGACACCAACGCTGCCTTGATCGCGCGGCATCTGACCGACATCGGTTTCTCAGTCAAATACCGTACATCGATCGGAGACTCGCTTGACTCCATGGAGGAGGCCTTTCGGCTGGCTCTTAACCGGGCTCGCCTGGTGATCACGACCGGCGGGCTGGGTCCCACCCAAGATGACATCACGCGCAAAGCTATCGTGAGACTGTTCAAACGCAACCTGATCTTCCATCAGGAAATCCTTGACGACATTCGCGCCCGTTTTGCCCGGCGCGGACTTGAAATGCCGGCTATTAACCAAAACCAGGCGTTACTGCCCCAGGGGGCATCGCTGTTCGCCAACAAATATGGTTCGGCCGTCGGCATCTGTATCGCCGAGGAGGGACGCATCTTTATCGCGCTGCCCGGCGTACCCTCGGAAGCCGAACAGATCCTCATTGATGAAGTGGTGCCCTATCTGAAGGGTCTCCAGGTCAACAGGGCCACCAAGACGATCAAACTGCGCACCACCGGCATCTTTGAGTCGAAACTGGCGGAACGAATCGGACATGATCTCAAGCTGGATAGCGGCGTGCGGCTGGCCTATCTGCCGTCATTTGGCGGGGTCGACCTGCGAGTTCTGGCCGCATCTGATGATCGGCAGGATGCCACCGACAAGGCCCATCGACTCGTGCGCCATCTCGAAGAGTCGTGCGGACGATACATCTATGGACGCGACGATGACACGCTTGAAGGTGTCATCGGGCAGTTGTTGATCGATAACGATAAAACGTTGTCTGTCGCCGAGTCTTGCACCGGTGGCCAGTTGGGTCAGTTAATAACATCTGTCAGCGGATCATCCGGTTACTTTCTTGGAGGTGTCATCGCCTACGCCAACCAGGTAAAGCAAGAACAGTTGGGCGTGGATGAAGACATCCTGGAGAAACATGGCGCGGTGTCCGAGCCATGTGCCGTGGCCATGGCTGTCGGGTGTCGCAAATTGCTTGGGAGCGATTACGCTCTCTCCGTTACCGGTGTGTCCGGACCGGCCGGTGGCAGCGAAGAAAAGCCGGTCGGCACCACGTTTATCGGGCTGGCCTCGGCTCATACTTCGTTTGCCCGCAAATTCAACTTCGGAACAAAGCGGGATACCGGACGCTCACGGGCAACCTATGCCGCGCTGGAATTGCTCAGGCGCGAGATTCTCGATATCAAATGATGCGATTGTTTATAGCCTTGCCGCTGGGGGAGGATGCCCGGAGGTATCTTGGCTCGATCATTGATGATCTTAAGCCTTATGCCGATGCCGTCAAGTGGGTGGCGCCCGAGAATGTTCATCTGACGCTCAGATTCCTGGGTGACACCGAGGAACAACGCCTGCCTAAGATTCAGGAACTTCTCGACAAGGTTGTTTCAGGACAGGGTATATTTGAGACCTCTACAGGTCGCCTTGGCGCCTTTCCAAATCTGAGGCGGCCGCGGGTGCTGTGGGTCGGGCTTGACAGAAACGTCGAGATGCTTGAGAAGCTGGCTCGTCAGGTTGAACTGGGTGTGCGCAAGTTGCGCTTTGAAAAAGAGTCAAAAGGTTTCAAGCCGCATCTGACGCTTGGACGAATTCGCAAGCCGCAGGGGTTGGATCAACTGGTCGAACGGATGGAGTCATACACTTTGGAGCCGTTGCCGCTCACGCTGGATCGCATTGTATTGTTCAAATCGACGCTAACACCAAAAGGACCGATCTACGAACGTTTGCACCAGGCAATGTTGGGGCAGGAGCGGTTCGGCGGGTGATAAACAACTGTTTTGCGCAAGGCGCGTTGCTTATGTCATCTTGAGTTCAGACGAAGGTTCCTTGTGCCCGACGGATGTCTTCGGCTTTGCTGGCGGAACCTGCGGCTAAGTTCTTCTCAAGAGAAAAACGACACGCTCGCTTAGGGAGTCATCGGTCGTGGCAATGTAAGCTATGTTGTGTAGATCGTTGAATGGTAGTGCAAGGATTATTGTGTAAATTGTGAATTAGGGTTTGGTTTGAGTTTTCGGTTAAGTTCCTTGACTTGAGTAAAGATTATTCTTTCACAGCTTTTTTCATCTCTAAATGAGTCAATCAGTTT